>MGHI01000038.1 GCA_001793155.1 Candidatus Woesebacteria bacterium RIFCSPLOWO2_01_FULL_39_61 | reverse complement strand
ATTTTTCTTCTAGACTATTCCACTCGGTTGACTTAAAGGGAATATTTTCAAAAGATTCCATTAAAGTAAATTGATCATCCTGTTTCTTATAAATAGCCGCATGTAATACATGCCCGTCTTCGAAACTAACTAAAAAAGTGTTATTCCCAATAAATTGAAAATAATCTACAAACCAACCAGCTCCACCCAATACAGGTTTAAAAGGAATATCCTTCTGTAAATTATCCCACCGTCCTAAAAACTGACTAATAGTTTCCTTTTCTGCATCTAAAAATCTAAAAGTGGAGAGGGTTTGCCTGAATGTTTTATCTTCGTAGTTGCCGTCTATTTGAAGCATCGTTCCATCCTGTTCAATGAAGATGGGGGTTGCTTCCCATTCGGGATTTTCTAAAGTAGTTACTGTTACCAGGATGGCGTCTAAGCCGTTCACTGTCGCTTTCTCTTGCCTAACATTTCTTTGTTTAAATTGAGAACCGATCGCCGTAATTCCTTCAGCAATGCTTTTGGGAAAGGATATAACTATCTCCGAGTCTCCGCTTTCATCATGAAACCCAACAAGTATCAAATCGTTTCCTAATGCATCTCCTGTTTCTTTAACTAACCATTCTTTTGGATACTTAATTTCAAAACGGTATTTAGCACTCCTGTATGTTTTCCATTCGGCACTTTCTTCAACACCTATGGTTTGGGTAGGATAAACAGTAACCTGGTCTTGAGAAGAAGTTAAGCTTATCTGCCCGTTTTTGTATGCATAATATCCAATTCCGACAACTGCAATTAAGGCAAGAGCCAATATTAGAAAAAGATGGGTAAAGCCGAGAATGTACTTAGATTTAATCATAGAATTCAAGTGTAGAGATAATTTGGTCATATATAGCGTCGTAATTTCCTAACAAATCTTTTTGTTTTAGAAAGATTAGGTAACCTTTGTTTTTGCGATTAAAATATATCCTTGTAGCTTTTACGTTGGGTAATTCCGAGTTCTCGTCAAAAATATATTTTGCAGCAGTTTCACCCGCTATGTTAATTAGGCTATCCGGAGTACCGAGAATATTATAGGGATCTTCCCATTCAGTTTCGTGGACACGGACCGTAACGTCTGCATCTTGAGGAGTTAACTGTTCGCCAACAAAGCCACAGTTTGTAAGTTTGGTTTTACTGAAAATCACAAGGTTTTTGTTTTCGGCATCTGTTTTACATGAGCCATCTACTGTATTTGGTGTATAAACTGTCCAGCTTGATGGGTACCGAATACTAAATTTATAAACAGAATTTGTAAATGAAGATAAATCAGAATTTCCACTAGCCGTTGTATCTAAAAACCTAAAAGTGGAGAGGATTTGGTCTGCAATATTCACTTTTTCATCATTTGCGTTTGAAACTTGAAATGCGAAGATGTTTGCTTGATTTGAGAAAAAATAAATAAAAGATATAGGCAAGTTAGGTGAACTTTCCTTGTAAAGATACTTTTCAACAGAGATATGTTCTGTCTCGAAAGAGGACTCTTTTTGCATATTTGGTGGGAAAAGGATATTAAGATTCTTTTTAATAAAATCAGATAAGGTATCTCTAGTTGAATAAATTGTAAGATTAAATATCTGAGGATTGTCCATGCTTGTAAAGTCGATACTATCTACAACGGATTCGTGTGGTCCTGGCCCACGATTAGCTATTTTGAGATTATCTGGATACATAAACTCGAAATTGTAATTCTCACTTTTGTATGTCTCCCAATTCGTAACCTCGCTGGTTCTTGGAGAGGGAGGGGTGACTGTTTGATTTTTTGATATAAAGCTTATCTGTCCGTTTTTGTATGCGTAATATCCAATTCCTCCTACAACCGCTAAAGCCAGAATAATTATTACAAAAAGATGCGCAATTCCCTTTGAATACCTATCCATAACTTTATAATTACCTCACCCTTACAACAACGGTTTTTGCTGCCAAATCACCAATCCTTTGCCTTTTTTTAGTAAAAGTAATTGCCAAAATTCCTACTATATAAAGACTTGGCAAGGCATCAACAATTCTTAACAGATTTCTTACAATTGCAGCTTTAAACGAACATTTGCTTCCATCAACCATCAAAACCTTTATTCCAAAAAGTTTTTTCCCTAAACTTTGACCATACATCCCTTCTGTTAATATCATATAAATTAAATATAAAGGCGTTGCGATTAGTGTTATTTGTCTTTCGGCACCCTCGCCAGTGCCAACAAACATCATGATTGGTATAACAAGAAGAAAGATATCTACTAAACAGGCTAAGGCTCGCTTATGACTATGCTCGTATTCCATATATCTGTCGATTTTAATCTTAGCATATATTAGCCACCTTCAACGTAAAGTCTTTTTTTGTTAATAAGGTTTTTCAAACGAAGTCAGAAAACTATTTAAATCCGAGGTGTGTGAGCTATATCAACCGACGGTTGTGAGCTATTCCTTACTCTTACCCCGTTTCTTTTTAAAGGCTGGTGAAGTTTCGGGTGGTTCTTGTCTTTTTCCTGACTGGTAATCGTGAAGTTGTTTCATCAAACTGTTTGCGTCTCTTCTAAGCTCCGGTAAAGCATCAGGACTTTCTCCGGTAGCTAACAACACAGCACGCACTATCTAACATTTTTTCAATTTCTTCCTCTAGTACTATTTGTTTCCTGTGCGGGTTTGAATGCTCTGCTACCATAATTTCATTTCTTACTCTACAACTTCTCCTTCCTCCGCATTCTCTTTGTCCTCAGTTTTCTTCCCACTTTTTTGTTTTTTAGTTTTTTCGTTTTTTTGTTCTTCATTTCCTTGATTCTTCTGTTCTTCAGCCTGCGACCCCTTGTCCTCTGAAGCTTTAGCGGAGGAGGAATACATTGCCTGTCCAACCTTTTGCAACTCCTCCGAAAGTTCGTTTACTGCCTTTTCAATGTCATCTTTTGAATCTTTATCCTTAACATCTTTCACCGCTTTTATTTTTTCTTCGACTTTTTCTTTGACATCCTTCGGGGCTTTGTCTCCCGCGTCCTTGAGAGCTTTTTCAGCTGCGGAAACAATCGAATCGGCTTTATTTTTGGCCTCGATTAGTTCGGCTTTCTTTTTGTCCTCCTCTTTGTGCTTCTCGGCTTCCTCCTGCATTCTTTTTACCTCATCGTCCGAAAGCCCAACCGCACCCGTAATAGTAATATCCTGGCTTTTACCGGTTGCTTTATCTTTGGCAGTAACTTTCAAAATTCCTGACGCGTCAATATCAAAAGTTACCTCAATCTGCGGAACCCCACGGGGTGAAGGCGGAATGCCGTCCAAAATGAACCTCCCAAGACTCTTGTTGTCAGCGCTCATCGGGCGCTCACCCTGCGAAACATGGATTTCAACTTGAGTTTGGTTGTCGGCTGCGGTTGAGAAAACTTCGGTTTTGCTGGCAGGAATTGTTGTATTTCTGACAATCATAGGTGTTGCCACACCCCCCAGAGTTTCAATTGCCAAAGTTAATGGGGTAACATCCAAAAGTAAAATATCTTTAACTTCTCCGCCGAGAACTCCGGCTTGAATTGCGGCCCCAACGGCAACAACCTCGTCCGGATTGACCGACTTATTGGGATCTTTGCCGAAGTAATTCTTAACGGTTTCGAAAACCTTGGGCATCCTCGTCATTCCGCCGACTAAAATTACTTCGTCAATGTCGTGCGGATCAAGTTTCGCATCCTTCAAACAAGCCTCAACCGGTTTCATTGTTTTTTCGATAAGCTCACCGACGAGGTCTTCTAATTTTGCTCGTGTTAGTTTGAGAGTCAAATGAAGTGGTTGAGAGTCTTTCTGGGTAATATAAGGCTGATTAATTTCAACTTCGGTTGCGGCTGAAAGTTCAATTTTTGCTTTTTCTGCAGCGTCCCTTACACGCTGGAGTGCCTGTTTATCGGCTCGGAGATCTACACCATTGTCTTTTTTGAATTCATCTGCAATAAAGTCAACTATTATTTCATCAAAATCATCTCCCCCAAGATGGGTGTCACCGTTAGTTGCCTTAACTTCGAACACTCCATCTCCAAGTTCAAGAACTGAGATATCGAATGTACCTCCTCCAAGATCATAAACGGCAATTTTCTCGGCTTTTTTCTTTTCAAGCCCGTAGGCCAGAGATGCAGCTGTTGGTTCATTGATAATCCGCTCAACTTTAAGTCCGGCTATTTCTCCCGCTTGTTTGGTTGCCTGCCTTTGCGAGTCGTCAAAGTAAGCCGGAACTGTAATAACAGCCTTTTCAACTTTTTCTCCCAAGTATTCCTCAGCGTCTTTTTTGAGCTTCATCAAAATCCTTGCCGAAATTTCCTGCGGAGTGTAATCCTTGCCTTCAACCTCTATTGCTACGGCACCTGCTTTTCCGGATTTAATCTCATAAGGAACCATTTTTATGGTTCTTTTTACCTCACTGTCATCAAATCTTCGTCCCATTAAGCGTTTTACCGAATAAACCGTGCTTTTCGGATTTAGGATCACTTGCCTCTTGGCAATATCCCCAACAAGATTTTTGACCGGTTCAACAACGGATGGAGTGATATTTCTTCCGGTATCAGCAGCGGGAATCACCTTCGGGTGTCCCGCTTCCATTACGGCAACAACGCTATTTGTTGTTCCTAAATCAATTCCAATAATCTTTGACATACTAATTAATTAAAGATACTAATATACAAATTTATGCAAATGCTACGAATGGATACTAATAATGTTGAATGTGACTTTTTTATCTTAATCCCACATCATTAGTATTATTTGTATCATTCGTACACATTAGTATATTGGTATCTGTTATTTGTAAACTTTTACTTTTGCCGGTCTGATGGCCTGATTGCTTCCGATAAACTTCCAGCCTGTCAAAACTTCCTCAGCAATCTCACCCTTTTTACCTCCGGAAACCGCTTCAACCGCTTCATGAATATTTTCGTTAAACTGCTGTCCTTTTTCAACCCTTATTTTTTCTATCCCTTCGTCACGCAGGAGTTTCTCAAACTCGACGACAATCATCGCTATTCCTTGATCTTTCAAATGCTCCTGTGCCTCGAAAAGCATATCGTAAACCGGAAACATTCTTGTTAAAATTTTTATACCAATAAGCTGCTCCAATACATCTTTCTCTTTCTCAACCCTTTTTCGTAAATTATCATAGTCAGCCAATGCCCTTGCCAACTGCTCCTTTAAATCTTTTTCTTTCTCTTTCTTTATATCCTTCTTACGAGCCATAATGCTTAACCGTTGGCAATCTCCTGCATAAGGTTACCAAAGTATCTTAGTATAGGAATAACT
>MGHI01000037.1 GCA_001793155.1 Candidatus Woesebacteria bacterium RIFCSPLOWO2_01_FULL_39_61 | reverse complement strand
CCCGACCGTAAAATAGGTCGGGTTTTTTATGTACTAATCTTTTCACATTCAATTTAAGAGCTGGGATCCCGAATTTTAAAAACGAGGTTGGTCAAGGTCTTAGAAAGGCCTCCAGCCCGGAGGGCTTCCGGCCCGGAGGGGAGGTGATAAAAATGTTTAACAAATTAAATAAAAAAGTTATTGCAGCAGCTTCCGGACTTATAGGATTGGCTATCGCAACCGGTATCGTTTTGGCTGCTCCTGGTGACGCGGTTCAGCCACCCATTGATCCTCCTGGACCAGCTGGAACTGGTTGCATAGGGATTGGAGTTGCTTATGATGGAACCAATATCTGGTACACCTGTGCCAATGAAGACAAAGTTCGTAAAACAGATTTGGCAGGAACTGACAACGGGTCCATTACCACTGCTGAAGGGGTAACCCCTGTGTCGGTTGACGCAATCGCCTGGGATTCGGATTTGGGGGTACTTTGGGGAGGAGAACTTGTCGATACTGATGGGGCCGGAGGAAATGATACATGTAGAATTTACACAATTGATCCAACAACCGGAGCCGCGACCACAGCGTTTGATCGAACCGATACGGGTTGTGGGTCAGGGTTTTTCTATTTTGACGGGCTAACTGTCGATAACGTGACTGACACCCTCTATTACAGTCCCGATGTACAAAAAACCATTCGTCATCTGAATAAAGACGGAACAGTAGCAGCCAACGATCCAATAGACTTCGAGACACTTACATCTGTACCAGACAGCTGCCCTGCACATGAACCAGTTGGTTCTGACGATCCTGCGGTTGATGGTTGTCCTAACAGTGGCTTGGCAATCGGTGTAGACGGAACCCTCTTTGGTGGCACTAATGGCGCGGGTAAAATCATAACTCTTGATCCAGTCGCCAAAGCTTTCATAAGCGTATTCGGAACAGTTACCGGAAGAGATGAGGATCTTGAATGCGGACCTGTTGTCGAAGGCAAGGAGACAATTCTCTCAAGAGACTTTGAAACGGGGCGTATTGACGTCTTAGAAGCACCCGAAGGAACTTGTATTTCGCCTGTGGTTACTCAGATTACGCTTGATCCAAAAGAGGACAGTAACCCTTCGGGTTCTGATCACACTGTTACAGCAACTATTACACAAGGTGGAAATCCGTTACAGGGAGTATTGGTAAGCTTCACAGTCGTTTCTGGACCAAACACAGGTAAAGTTAGCGATCCAGGAGAGTGTAGCGTTGACCTAAACTGCAACACTGACGCCAATGGTCAAACTTCTTGGACGTATACATCAAACGGCACAGTAGGAACAGATGTTATTGAAGCCTGCTTTACTGACGATGCCGGCGATATACACTGTACAAGAGCCGAAAAAGATTGGGAATCATTACCAGGTCGTATGACAGGTGGTGGAACAATACCCGCTGGTGCTGCTAATAGTGTATTTTTGGAAGGCAAGCACGGTTTTGAACTCCACTGTGATAGCGCTGACGTTCCAAACAGGCTTGAAGTTAACTGGGGTAAGGGCAATAAATTCCATCTGGAAACCCTAACGTCTGCGGTTTGTGAAAATAATCCAGCCTTGGATGAGGAACAACCAGTAGCTGGATTTGATACTTACAAGGGCGAAGGCACCGGCCGCTTAAATGGAGTGTCAGGAGCAAATGCTAAATGGGAATTTAGAGATGATGGTGAACCAGGGACGTCTGATCACGCACGAATTAAGATAACTCTCGGTGCTGATACATATACATTCTCTGGTTTTCTGACAAACGGTAATCACCAAGCTCATCCGGCGGAATAGTCCGCTATGGATTTATGAGTTCTGGCTGGGGACGATGGATCCCCGGCCAGATAAGGGAATTTAAATTTGAAAAGTCCCTGTGAGATAGCTCTTTCAGAGCATCTCACGGGATCCCGCTTGATGCAAAGCTATCAAATGGGCCACAGTTTGATAAGCAAAGCTTGGCACCGCGCTACGCGTTGTAGGCTTTGCCGTCAAGCGTGGTTTTGTGAAGTGCTCCGAAGGAGCTACTTCTTATAATTTATCTATCTTTGAAGCTAAAATGAAGTCATTTTCGTGAAGCCCTCCTATTTTGTGAGTCCAGAGTTCTAAGTTAACTTTTCTATAGTTATGAAGACAAATATTTGGATGGTGTCCTTCAGTTTCGGCGATTTTGGCAACTTTATTGATGAAATTCACAGCTTCATTAAAATCTTTAAATTCAAATTCTCTGACAAGTTTTTCCGGTTCAAATCCTAATTTCCACTCTGGGTTAACTTCTTTTATATATCTATCAATCTCTGGTTTTGTTAGAGGTGGTTCACCTACCCGGCAAGGCACGCAATTCTTTTTAGTTAAATCCATATCAAATATTGATTTAATAAATTCCAAAAACCCCACTACGCGAGAAAAACAAAGCGCTGTTGTTGAAATCCTTTGTGTGTACTTCACGGGATCACGTTAGGTGTGCGTTGCACTATCCAACTGTGACCCTTTATCGTATTTTTCTTCCTTCAAATTAACTTTTATCGGGCGTACAAACTGGACCCCTAAGCTAGCTACTTTAAACCCAAGGTTCAAAAAAAACGATACCAAAAAGACATGTGCTACAAGATTAAGCGGCGCATTGAG
The DNA here is from genome assembly GCA_001793155.1 of Candidatus Woesebacteria bacterium RIFCSPLOWO2_01_FULL_39_61. Lineage (GTDB taxonomy): Bacteria > Patescibacteriota > Microgenomatia > UBA8517 > UBA8517 > WO2-FULL-39-9. The sequence goes on along the minus strand of MGHI01000037.1, from coordinate 2,440 downwards.
AATTTCAGCGCCCACGAGCTCAGTTGTAAGTTTACCCTCGCTTTTGAGTTTCGCTACCTCACTAGGTGGAGCTTCGCTCCCTATTAGATTCGACATATCCAGACTTATCCCCGGTAAATTAAAAAGCTTTACCGGTTTGGATTTTAAAACAAACAGACTGTAAACGTTATATGAGGCTACGAGCATTATCAAAATGCCGACTGCGACTAATATATAACCCATGACTTTTTCGGACACTAAAATTATATTAACACTGGCTATTCACTTTTGTAAATTGATTGATTACAATTGTCTATATGAATCCTCAGGACGTTTATTATATTGTCGCTTCTTTTGCCACTATCGTCTTTCTCGGAATGTTCACTTGGCTCGTTATAGTTCTTATTAAAACTCTACAGATAGCGAGAAGAATCTTGGAAGAGATAGAAGATATGTCCCAGAACTTATCTATCGTAAAGGAGGGATTTAAGGTTGGAATTCTGACATTTTTGGGTAAACTGCTCGGTGATAAGAAAGAAGGTGAAAATTAATGGTTAAAAAAAGAAAAGGTACAAGTGCACTTAAGGCAGCCGTTGCAGGAGTAGCGATAGGCGCCGCCGCCGGAGCTGCAGCTGTGGCACTATCCGATAAAAAGAAGCGAGAACAACTTAAAAAATCATTGGACCAGCTGAAATTAAAAGGGCAAAAGGGATTATCTGAAGCCAGAAAAAGATTAGAAGAGGCGAAAGACCAAAGTAAAAAAAAATTAGCCGAAGAGCTTAAAAAAGCTTCAGTTAAATTAGGCTGAACGTTTACTGTTTTTCTTTTTAAGTGCGTGGATTGTCGTATCATCTATTCCGAAATGATGCGCGACTTCATGGATGACCGTATCTTCGACTATATATGCAATTTCACTGGCTGACTGAGCAATTGAAAGTATCGGAATTCTGAAAATTGTAATTTTATCTGGTAAATTTCCTCCTATACCGTAATATTTTCTTTTAGTTAGCGGGGTTCCTTCGTAAAGACCTAAAAGTAGTCCGCGTTCTCCGCGTTTAAACAATTTTTCATATTGTTCCGGAGTGGGATTATCCTCAATTAATATTTCGACATTTTTAATTTTCTCCAAGAAATCTTTTGGAATTTCCTTTATTGCATTCCTTACCAAAGATTCAAATTCAGAGTCTTCCATCAGGAAATTATATAAGAAAACATTTGAAATTACATAAAAAAAGGTGAATAATAAGTTTGCCCTGACTTATGAAAAGTATTCTTTTGGTTGAGGATGATTTAGATATCCAGACTATTTACAGCCAGAAATTAGAACTTGAGGGTTATAAAGTTTTATTGGCCAGTGACGCCCATCAGGGATTAAGTATTTTAAAATCTGATCATCAGGATCTTATTCTTCTTGATATAATGCTCCCCGGAAAAATAAACGGGTTTGAGTTTCTTGAATATATTAAAAAAGACGAAAAGTTGAAAAATATTCCAATTATCGTTTTAACCAACCTCGATACCGAGAAAGAATCAGCTCTAAGGTTGGGGGCTCGGGATTATCTTATAAAAGCCAATACTAACCTTAATGAAATAGTCGCGAAGGTAAAAAAGTATATTTAAACCTACTCCTTTTTATAGATAGCGTAGGAGTCTGCTTCCACAGGAAATTCGGTTGACAGCCTTTTTATTATTGAGTCGCGTAATTCAACCGATGTAACTATGTTATCAACTGCATTTGCTATTGACCAACTTAAAATATCCTGGGATACAACTTCGGCCTCTTTAACACTTAGTCCTGCTTTAGTCAAAGAAGCTATAAGTTTATCGTAGTTAAAATCTTCAAGACTCGCGTCTCTTTTCTTTACTTTCAATTTATTTTCCATCAAACGTTTTTTTCAATGACGACTTTAGTTTTTTTCTTATTACTCTTAGCTAATTTTCTGTAAACGTAAGCTTGGGCGAGAGTTGTTACGGGATATGTGATAATAATTCCTACGCCAAGTGCCAGCAATCCCAGTAAATTAATGCCAATTATCAGTAAACCAAAAACAAATAGCTCCCATTTTATTCCTCTAGTTATCTCCCAACTTGATTTTATAGCCTCGATTGGTCCCTGCCCTTTATCAATTATAAAATAATCAATAAATTGAAATTTAATAGCTAAAATTATTCCGGGAATGATAAAAAGAAAAAATCCAGCAACTGTAATAAGTCCCCCGATAATCTCCGCTAACCAATACTTAAGTATAAATCTGTAATTTTTGAAGAGTTCCGAATATTGCAGTTTTTTTTTGTCTACCGAATTCAGTATTATTTTAATAAAACCCAGGGTAACTACCGACGACAAAACAATTCCTATTAATTGGTAAATGTTTCTGATGAGACGTGCATTTTCCGGTAGCTTGGAGCGCATGTACTCGGGTAGCCAGCTAATAATTCCAACCGTTGCGATAACCCCAAG
>MGHI01000036.1 GCA_001793155.1 Candidatus Woesebacteria bacterium RIFCSPLOWO2_01_FULL_39_61 | reverse complement strand
ATATGAAGCCAACAGACTTGCCAATTCACTTTTGTCAACTTTCTGAATTGCCTTCCTAATTTGCCTTAAAATTTCAGGCTTTTTCTTCAGAAGATTTATATCAACCCCACTTTCTATATAGTTATGGGCAATTCTGGCAGCCTTCTTTTCATCTAAGTGGTAATATTTTTTTACCAATTTCGCCAGTGTCTCGTTATTCTGATAGGCGTAACCGACCTTGTCTTTGTACTCTTCGTGGGTAAAATTATCAAGTACGTTATGAGCCAAAATCCCCCTATATAAATCAAGATGGCTGGGGTACTGTTTGGCCACAAATCCATAGAATTTTTCGACGTTTTTCTTTCCATGGAGTCCCTTATCCCACGAGATAATTCCGGTTATTGCGATGTCGGGTAGGAAACTTCCTACACACAAAAGAGCATTTCTGGACTTGAACCATTTCAAGGCAAGATAAAAATGTGCATGTTGAAACATAGTCTGCCTTAACTGAAAAGTATTTTAGTACCCTTAAGCTTTTCTCCCACCAAAGCCTTTTGAATTGAACCCTTCTTACTTCCGTTGACGATGAGAACCTCGACTTTCTTTAATGATTGGTGGATTTCCTCTAATTTCCCCCTCATTCCGCCACCGACGTCAATCTTGCTGGCAGAGCCCTGTGAACCTTTTATGACTTCTTTGTAGTTCTCATCAGTAATCTCGGCAATTAGGCTTGCGTGCTCAAACCTATTCGGGTCTTGGGTAAAAACTCCGTCAACGTCTGTTGCAAAAATTGCACGACGGGCTTTAAGTTCCTTCGCAAGATGAGTTAACATTGTATCGCCCGAGCAAATTGATCCGGAAAGTTTCGTATCCGCAACGACTGTTCCATAAAGGACCGGAATGAAACCTCTTTCGAGAAAATGAACGATTGCTTCCTTACTAAAAGTGACTAATTTTTTATCTTTTTGAATAATTATTGAAGTAGGATTTATTGCAACAACCGGAAGGCCCAAAGATGCGAATACGTCAAGTACCGTATGATTTAAAAAAACTGTTTGAGCCTGAGTTTTGGAAAAAGCAAGTATCTGAGAATTTCTTGTAAGACCTTCCCATAACTTATACTTTTTCGCGAGACCATGTCCGAACGAGCCGGCACCGTGGATGAGAATAAGTCCGAAAGGATCTTTTTTTTGCGCATTCATTATTTCCTTGGCTATCCGTATTATTTCTTCCTTCTTAATGACGGGTTTACCCTCACGTTTTGCAGTAATTACGCTTCCACCAAGCTTAAGGATGTATAAAGGTAACATAATTTTAATATTCGGAAACTAATATATCACGCTCTTCCTTCCAAAAACTATCAAATTTCAAATACTAGTTGCTTTCAACTCAAACTTATCCTCTTAACTTTTGAAGAAAAACTTGGTATGGGAAGATAACTGAGGCAGTAATAATTCTTTTAAACTTTTGAGATCCTGTTAAGAGTCGCCACAGCCATTCCAAACCTGTATTTTCAATAAATTTTGGAGGAAGTTTTGATTTTCCTGAAATATAATCAAATGTACCTCCTAGAACCATTGTACCGTTAACTTTTAATTTAGGTAGCCATTTGTTTAACCATTTCTCCTGTACCGGTGCTCTAAAACCGACAAACAAGAAATGGGGGTTGATTGAATTAATCTTTTCAATAACATCCTGCTCTATTTTTTGATCCTCGAAAGTTACACATACTGCTTCGTCGTCTAAATTGGGACCAGTAAATGCAAATAGCTGAATTTTTTTGTAATTTGCTGATATTTTAGTCAAAGCCTTCTCAGCACTTTTCAATTTATCTCCGACCAAAACCACCTTCCAACCCTTTTTGTTGGCAATTTGGACAATCTCAAGAAACAGTTCTCTTCCTTTAATAATCTCTATGTCGGAATCCAGACTTTTTCTATTTAACAAAAGCATTAAACCTACACTTAAGCCCTGCAAAATTAATGTCGGGAATCTAAATAGCTTCAAATTAGAACTTGGTAGGCTCAAAAATTTTGCAGCAGCCGCAAGCCCAACTCCATCGGCGATTGAAATATCAGCACTATTTAATATTTTTGCAAATTTTCTGTCTTTTTGAGCGTAAATTATGTGTTCTGGGTTGGGAGTAACTATCAGAAATTTTCGATTTTCGGCTACATTTTGTCTGACCTGCCTTAGCACTGACTGGGTGGGTCTGCTAATGATAGATACTCCTAATATATTGAGGTGTTTACGGTCTATTTTGTACATAGAATTTATGCTTGCAACGTCTTTAAATATAGATTACATCAATTTGAACTCACTTAAAAAATATTAAATGTACCACTGTCTTTGTCATCAATTACTATACTCACTTAGTTTTGTATGATTTGCCTATTTATTGCTATTATTTTTTCGTAGCTTTTTTGGGCCTTTATTTATAAAAGAAAATTGTTTTTCCTACTCTACTACAGGCTATACTCTTAAAAAGATACATTTGAGTAAATGCACATATTGTACAAAAAATTTGGACGTTTTTTAAATACGGGGAAAAACTAGTTATCCTCAATCAATCCTCATTATTTAAAAATATAATCCTTTAAACTAGAGGGTGCATTTAAGGAAATTGTATTCGTCCTTACCATCAGATTATTAAACTTTAAATGATGTCCAATTTTTACTACACTTTAATTAAAACAAATTAAAATACTATAAGGTTAATATTAGCGTCGGGTAATTACGCTTCGTTTCCAAAGTTCAATATTCTCCATTACTACCCCAGTTCCTCTCACGACGCAAAAAAGTGCATCTTCCGCGACGTGGGCTGGAACCCCTGTTTCTTCCGTCAAAAGTTTATCAAGGTTACGCAAAAGTGAAGTACCGCCACTCATTACAATACCTTTATCGATTATGTCGGCGGCAAGCTCCGGAGGCGTATCTTCTAAAACTCCTTTAACCGAGCCGATTATTTGGTGAAGCGTTGCACGAATTGCTTCTGTAATTCCCCCAGAAGTTACTACTATGCTTCTAGGTAATCCAAAAACCAAATCCCTACCCGATATTTCCATTTTTATCTCCTTATCGAGTTTGGTGGCCGAACCAATCTTGATTTTTATTTCTTCGGCCGATTGATCACCTATTATTAAATTATTCTTTTTCTTGAGATGATCCTGAATTGCTTCGTCTATTTTATTTCCTGCTACACGAACGGATTTATGTACCACTACTCCTCCCAAGGAAATTACTGCAGCTTCGCTGCTTCCGCCTCCGATATCAACAATCATATGTCCCGACGGAGCCGAAACCGGAATACCCGCTCCTATTGCTGCAGCCAATGGCTCATCTATTAAATAAGCATGAGCCGCCCCAGCGGCTAGGGTTGCGTCAAGTGCCGCCCGCCTTTCTACTTGGGTACAACCTGCAGGAACACAAATCATTACGTCCGGTTTTATGAACTGTACCCTTCCGGTGACCTTACCTATAAAGTACCGCAACATAGCCTCGGTAACTTGATAGTCGGCTATAACTCCTTCTCTCATGGGTCTCGAGGCAATAAGGCTCTCAGGGGTACGTCCCAACATCCGTTTTGCATCCTCCCCAACCGCAACAACTTTGTTATCGTCCGCCGAAATCGCTACAACAGTTGGTTCATTGGCAATTAGTCCTTGTCCGGCGACCCAAACCAAAGTATTGGCAGTTCCTAAATCGATGGCTATACGTTTACGCAACATAATGATTAATTTGCCATTTTTCATTTACTATTTTCCATTGGTTTTTTAATTGTTCAATTCTGAAATTGATAAATAAAATGATAGATGGAAAATCTCGAAATGGACAACAACCTTTAGCATTCGCATTATATGTGGCACGCATAACTTCAACAAGTCCCAGCTATATTGTATATAGTACTTTGCAACATCTAGAATAACTCCACGATTTCTGGGGTAATATCTGACTGGAGAGGAAATGAATATGATTTTGATATATAATTTCGATATGGCCAAGGTTAGAATAATCGTTTTTCTAATTACCATTGTCGTTGTGGGAACTGTTCTTTATGTAGCATCTCTATATGCCCGAGGTTACCGGTTTAATCCTCAAACATTAAAGTTTATTCCAAATGGACTTCTTATCATAAAGTCTGTTCCCGACGGAGCCCAGCTATTTATCAATGGAGAATTCAAAACAGCCACAAATACAACTCTTCCGCTCCCTCCGGGAACGTATGATATCAGGGTCGAGAAAGAAGGTTTTTGGACTTGGTCGAAAAGAATGACTATTGAAAAAGAAATCGTAACCGAGGCGACCGCTCATTTATTTAAAATCGCACCTTCACTTTCTGCGATCACATTCTCGGGAACACTTAACCCCACCCCCTCGCGCGATTTTACAAAAATTGCTTATGTTGTTCCGGCGGGTGTGAATGGATTTGAAAATCAGAATAATCCTAGGCTTTGGGTGGTCGAAATGCTTAATTTACCGCTTGGGTTCTCTCGTGAGCCGAAAGGAATAACCGACGGTGATCTTGCCGATGCAAGCTGGATCTGGTCACCAGACGGAAGAGAAATCCTTCTGACAACCCCCCAAGGAGTATTTTTACTAAATTCCGGTACCTTTACTCCCCAATCAGAACGAATTAACGTTATATCTAAAAAAGAGGCAATACTTACAAGTTGGAATGAAGAACTCAAAAAAAGACGAGAAGCCCAAATCGCAAAATTACCGGATGAACTTGAAGACATATTAAGACGTAAAACTTCAAGTTTCGTGTTATCTCCCGACGAGGATATGGTTCTTTATACGGCTTCTGCTTCGGCTACAATTCCGACAAATATAGTTAAACAGCTACCCGGCGCTTCTACTCAAAAACAGGAAAGAAACCTCAAGGTGGGCGGAAGCTACGTATATGATATTAAGGAAGACAGAAATTTCCTCATCGTTGAAGACTCAAACGACTTAACTATCGACGGCGGAACGCAAAGTCAAGCAAAAAGAAGGCTAGGTTGGTTTTCTACCTCAAGGCATCTTGTCTTGGCTGAGAATGATAAAATAACCATACTTGATTACGATGGAACCAACCGCCAAACGGTTTACGCCGGAGTTTACTTCTCACCAAATGCCTTTTCTACTCTAAGCATCGATAGACTCCTAATTCTTACTAATCTTGGGGCATACACCGCCACTCCAAACTTGTACTCCCTCGGCCTCAAATAACCTCGATAATCTTAAAGTATCAGCGAATTAGTTTACATCAGAGTATTTCTTCAGTACAGGTAAAAACGAAGCCATTGCAAAGAAAACGACCTCCTGTTAGG
>MGHI01000035.1 GCA_001793155.1 Candidatus Woesebacteria bacterium RIFCSPLOWO2_01_FULL_39_61 | reverse complement strand
CATGGACTAATATTTTCGATCACAACATTTCTCCAGTTAGCGGTAGCTATTCAACGACACAATCTTGGTCCTGTCCCGGTGTCGGAAATTATTTTGTTGTTTGTAATGCTTATGACAATCAAGGGGGGCAGTGTACGGGCAATCCTTTCGGAATTCCTCCCGGGTGGGCGAGCTGCGGACCGGGGAGTGTGCAAACGGTCAATTGTATTGATTCTCCGCCACCCGCAGTTACCTTGAATGCTGCTACCTGGACATGTACTGGAATTCCGACTCCGAGAGTTGATTTAAGCTGGACGGCTTCAGCCGGAGCAGATGACTACCATGTTTTTAGATGCACTGGCGCTGCTTGCCTTCCCACAACCCAGATAGCACAAACTGCGTTAACTTCCTATTCTGATAACACTGTTGTCAGCGGAACTACATATAATTATCGAGTTAGGGCGCATCGTCATAGCGATAATATCTATAGCTCTTACTCAAATACGGTATCGGTTTCGCCTTTATGTTCGTCTTGTAATTATAGTTTAGCCGGTTCTGCCTCAATCTCTATGCTAAGTACTGAAACTTACACACTAACAGAAGTCTCCCCGCCAGTAGGAACTGTAACCCAGGTAAACTTTACATCAACAGATGGTAATATTATATCGATTGGCGACTCGCTTACTTCTCCCGTTCCGGTTGGGCAGTCTTCCTATACTGATGCAACAGCCGTCTACAGTATGAATGCAACTGCTTATTCCATAGGAGCATCGGCTACACTGCGGGCGGGGGTAATAATGGATGGCTTTGAAAGGTGCGACGTCTCAATTGGCGTGGGAGTTACTAACACAAGCGCGTGGTGGCAGACTAAAGAAGGAGATTTGGTTACCAACGGTGATATGTTTAGCGAGATACCCGGAGGGTGTGTTACGGATGTGCTATGTAATGAAAGTCTAATAATTTATGATACCGGAGATTTTCCAGGTGTTCCTCAAGCCGGGGGTAGTATAGATGTTGGGGCTAATGGCGGAGTAATCTCCCTGGTATACAATTGGAGAGCAGAAGGGACGACGTATGACGGACCGGCTCTTTCGTATAGCTATTTTAGAAACAAACTGCCGTCTTCGGTTATACCCCAGGCAGTAGCCGTAAACCCTCTTTCCGGTGCAACGCTGGCCGCAGGTGGTACAGAATATCCGGTGGGTTCAGGATATCATTACTATGAATATACAGGGGGCGGCGGTTTGCAAATTTTGAATGCCGGTGACATTGACTTGGGTTCGCGAAAGGTTATCGTTTTTGCTCCTGGAAATGTATCAATCGAAAGTAAAATCTTGGTACAAAATGGGTTGGGCTCTTTTGTGTTAATTTCAGGAGGGAATATTTCTGTCGCACCCGCCGTTTCCGGACCGCAGGAGTTTTCAACCTGCACGGATAATAACTGTACTCCGGATCTTGAAGGCATTTACTTTAGCGAGGCAGCATACCAAACAGGGAGTGCGGGTGTGGGAGCGGACTCGCCGCTTCACGTAAGAGGAATCGTAGTTGCCTGGGATCAAGTGGTAATGCAGAGAGACTTGCCCGACAACTCTCTGACTCCAGCAGAGTTTTTTGAGTTCGGGTACGACCAACTGATGCTTTTCCCACCGACGCTTGGAGAAAGAAACATTGTTTGGAGAGAAGTTGCTCCATAAACCCCCCCCAAGGGATAATCCCCGTAGGGGCGCGTAGCGTACGCTATGCGCCAAGTGAATATGGTTTTGACCATGTACCTTTCTTCAAAGTAGAGATTTTAGGGCTTAAAAAGTATAATATGCGAAGTATCCGATATGAAAAAATTAGTTCTATTTATTGTATTGGTCTTATTGTCTCATTTCCCAAACCCTATCCCGATTTTTGCTCAGGAAAGACCGATAGTTGCAATTGATGAGACTGAAATGTTCGAAGCAACGGCCTCGTCGACGACGTTGGAAAATACTCCCGAGCCCATTCCGTCCCCAAGGCCTGATTTGACACAAAAAACTGAGGAAACTCTGGAACCTTTGCATAAATTGCTTAATGAGCAGGAGCTTGGTGCAGTATTTCCGGGTAATCCCTTAAAATATGCAATCAGAGCTTCGGTTGCAGCCGGTGTTCCGCCGAACACCTTAGTTTTATTACTTTTACTACCCGGAGTCGCTGCCCTAATTGCCGCAGCGAGGCACATTGTCGGAATTCGTGGTTTCGGAATATTTTTGCCTGCAGCTCTTGCTGTTACCTTTGTGGCGACGGGACCTTTAATCGGAATAGGATTATTTTTAGTAATAGTTTTTGTTTCCACTTTTGCCAGGATTTCGATGAGGAGATTAAAGTTTAAACTTCAGTATTTACCGAGGATGGCTCTTATTCTTCTTTTGGTCGTTTTCGGAATTTTGGTTGTACTTTTTCTTACTCCCATTATTCGTCAACCGCAGCTTACTAACGTTTCCATTTTTCCTGTACTAATACTTGTTTTGCTGGCGGAGGATTTCAGTCGGGTACAGTTGGGTAAATCGGCAAAAGTTGCCATTAACCTGACTACCGAAACTTTAATACTGGCCCTGGTTTCTTATATATTTTTAACAATAAAAATTGTCCAGCAGACCGCACTTTTGCATCCCGAAGCCTTTATTCTTACGGTAATATTTATCGATGTAATGTTGGGCAGATATCTTGGTTTAAGATTTTTAGAGCTTTGGAGATTTAGAAAGCTCATAAATAAATAAAAATTTACTATGCAGTCTTCTGAAATATTGGGACTTAACGCACGGGGGAATCTTTTTTCTTACCCTTATAACAATGCTTCAGCCAAGGAGAAAGCAAATTCAAAACTTGCGACCAAGCGTGCATTAAAAAAAGCGGACGTTCCAGTTCCTGATATTTACGCTAAATTCGTGACCCCACACGCTTTAGTTTCTTTTGACTGGAGTAAGCTCCCGGATGCTTTTGCTTTAAAACCCAACAGAGGTTTGGGCGGCGAGGGAATAATAATAGTTAAAAAAAGATCGGCCGATGCTGTCGGCTGGATAACAACCCAAAGGAAAAGGGTTACAGTTGACGATTTGAAGCTTCACATTATGGATATTTTGGAAGGTGCGTATTCGATTGACAGTGCTCCGGATGTTGCCTATATTGAAGAATATGTCGGTCGCCATAAAGCCCTTCGCAAGTACTCTTATCGTGGGACTCCAGATATCAGGGTGATAGTTTTTAATTACGTTCCGACAATGGCAATGCTTAGGCTTCCGACAAAGGAATCGGGGGGACGGGCTAATTTACACCAAGGAGCAATTGCGGTCGGTATCGATATTGCAACGGGCATAACTACAAAAGCCTACTGGCACGGTGAGTATATACGCTATAAACCAAACACAAAGAGGAAGTTGCACGGGATTAAAATTCCTCTTTGGACAAAAGTGCTGGAAACTGCAGTCCGCTGCCAGGAAGCAACAGGATTGGGATACTTTGGAGCCGATATAGTACTACATCCCGAGAAAGGACCGATGATATTGGAACTCAACTTCCAGCCGGGTCTTTCAATCCAACTTGCCAATGCAGCAGGCTTGAGGAAACGACTTGAAAGGATCAAAGATTTGGAGGTAAGAGACGCTGAGCACGGTGTAAAAGTTGCAAAAATTCTTTTTGCCGAAAGATTTGCCGACAGGGTTAAAGTCGTAGAAGGAATTAAAATATTAAAAACCGTTGAGAAAGTAAAAATTTATACGCCGAAGAAAAAAGCCCGGAAAGTTGAAGCAAGAATTGATACGGGTGCTTTAAGAAGCTCAATTGATAGAAATTTAGCGGAAGAGTTGGGTTTACTGGACGAGAGTAATATTCTCTGGAAAAAGCGGTATGCCTATCGGTCAGCCCACGGAAAGCAGGCGAGACCGGTAATAGGGCTTAACATTAGACTTGCAGGAAGAAAAATAAAAACAAGCGCGTCGGTTGCAAATAGGAGCAGGTTGTCTACACCGATTTTAATCGGTAGGCGGGATTTACAGGGTTTTTTGATTGACTCAACAGAAGCGGAAATATAGATAATGGAAAAAATATTAATTGTTACCGGAGGTCCAAGGTCAAAACTGGACAGCTTTAGTAAGCCTATAGAGAATCTTAAGATGGATGTAACTTTGGCTTCTTTTTACGATCTAGAATATGCATCACTCGGCGGGAAGGATTTCAGTTTGAAAATTCAGGGAATTGATATAAAGGAATTCCAGAAAATTTACATCCGACTTGTAGGTAAGAGGTTGGAAGACGCAACCTTAATTGTCAATTACGCTCACCAAAAAGGAGTTAAGTTGGTCGACAGGGTTTATGAGCATTCGATTATGGTTGCCTCAACACTTTCGAAGGCAATGGAATTAAAAAAACTGATCGAGGCCCACTTACCTCTGCCACAGACTTATTTTGGCAGCTTACGACTTATCCGAGAAAAAGCACCCGCATACTTAGGATTTCCTTATGTAATTAAAAGTACGTCGGGAAGGAGGGGTAGAGACGCGTGGTTAGTTGAAAATAACCAGAACTTTGATACTTTATTTGATGAGTTAAGAACTAGGGAAAAGGAGGGGGTTCGTTTTTTTGCCCAAAGTTTAGTTCGTGCCAGTCAAAGAGTCAGAGTTTTAACAGTCGGCGATAAAGTACTCGGAGCAATAACGAGGCCGACAAAGTGGAGAAAGCATTTTGTTACAAAAATAAATGGGGAGATACCCGAGGGAGTAAAAGAAAGTCTAGTTCCGGTCCCTCAAAATTATTCTGATTTAGCACTTAGGGCGGCAAAAGCGGTTGAATTGGATATTGCGGGAGTGGATATTTTGGTCGAGGACGAAACCCAAAAACTTTGGGTGATCGAAGCAAACGCAGGCCCTTCCTGGAATTTAATCAAAAAGGATTGCGGAGTTGAAGTAGAAGAAAAAATCTTAGAGTTTTTAGCAGTATTATGATATTCAATGATATTTTAATGTTACATGTAATGATACATCATACATGAATTCAGAAAGCCAGAAAATTAAAAATATATATCAGGAAAAGTATAAAAAGTACGGAGTTGATCCCAGAAGTCTTTGCTGGCATCAAAAGGGAGCGGCACACCAAAGATTCAGACAGTTTTGGGCTGAGATTGATTTTAGTAATAAATCGGTTCTGGATGTCGGTTGCGGATTTGGGGAAATGGCAAAATTCCTGAAAAAAAGATATGAGGGAGTAGATTATACGGGTGTAGATATAGTTCCAGAATTTATAGAGGAAGCGAAAAAGAATTATCCAGAGTATCAGTTTTTCGTCAGAGATTTTTTTTCGAAGCCGATGAGCGAAACTTACGACGTGATACTTGCTTCCGGGGTTTTGAATTCCAATGTCCCGGAAAATATGGAATACAGAAAAAAAGCCATTAAAATAATATTTGCTCACGCAAAAAAAGTTCTGGCCTTCAATATGTTGGGTGCTTATCCACAACCGGAAAACGATCCGACCAGTAATGTCTGGTATGCGGATTCGCTGGAAATTTTAAAATATTGTACGACACTGACCCGGCGTGTAATTTTTAGGGCGAACTATCATCCGACTGATTTTACGATCTTTATGTATCCGACAAAAGAAGAATTTATTTAAAAAAATGAGTGAAGAAAGGATTGAACAAACAAAAGCGGTAGACGAATGGATAGGCAAGTTTAAGGTCGAGTTAACTACTAGTGAAGAAGGTCTTACGGTTTCCAGAGTTGATATACCTGAGATAGATACAATGCTTTTAAGAGGTGTTCTCGAAAGCTATGGTGCGGAGTTTAATCCTGAAAAAGAAGGTATTAAAAAACTAAGTCAACCTACGAATAAGTTCCGTCGTCCCGGAATGAATGCTGTTTGGGGGGAGAAGTTTATGGAAAATTACAACGCCTGGACTGTCGCGTGGGCAAATACGTATGAGGAAACCGGACGAAAGTTACCCAAACTTGATCAAAGCGGTAACAGAACCTCAGGAATGCGACATTTTCTGGGTGAGTTAACAGCATTGGCGGCAGGTCATTTATCTTTCGATAAATTTAAAGAGCATCTTGAAGCCCGAATAGTTAATGGTTCAACCTATACACGAGGACTTGGTAAGTCTCCGACAGATATTTTACCTGAAAGTAAACGGTTTCCCGGTTCGATACCGCCGTACTTTGTTGATAGTGCCTGGGAGGTAATAAAAAGTAGAGAACTTATTCAAAAAGTTCCGGAAATTTCTTTACCTCCCGATCTTCTTACTTAACTTCAACGGTCGCTCCGGCTGCTTTAAGTTTTTCAATTGCGGATTTTGCATCATCAGCCTTTGCATCCTTCAACACCTCAAAAGGAAGATTCTCTGTAGCGTCTTTTGCTTCTTTCAGACCTAAGTTTTGATTGATTTCCCTTAATGCTTTGATGACTGCGATTTTATTGGCTCCCGATGCTGTCATTACGACTGTTTGATTTGCTCCGCCGCCACCTCCTTGGGCTTGTGTTTCTCCTTCGGAAGGGGTAGCACCACCTGCTTGAGGAGCTACGACTTGAGCCACCGGTGCAGAAGCAGAAACTCCGAGTTTGTCCTGAAGCGCATTTACTAATTCTGATAAATCCATTACGGAAAGTTTGGAAATTTCATCCACTAAAGTCTCTACTTTTTTGGAAAGTTTTTTGTCTTCTTTTTTTACTTCATCTGCCATTATAATCACCTCATTTCTTAATTTAAAATTCAAAGTTTAAAATTCAAAAGCACAATTAAAAACTTAAAAGTTATAATTTTGGTTTGTCATTTTGAATTTTGATTTTCGATTTTGAATTTAATATCCATACAAGTTTCTGTAAATTTCCCTGTAATGTTGAAACGAGGCCGTACGTTGGGGAAGAAATCGCACCTACTAATTGTGCGTAGAGAATTTCTTTACTCGGTAGAACGGACAGTTTGATTAGCGCTTGTTTATCCTGAAAAGACCCTTCAACGACTCCTACCTTGAATTGAGGAATGTCAAATTCAGCTGCAAACCTACCCAAAACCTGGATAGGTGCGATCGGGTCGGCTTCGGTAAGGATAAGAGCGGAAGGCCCTGATAATACGCTATCGGAAAGGGTTTGTCCATCTATTTTCGCACCTTTTCCGGCCAGCTCAAAAAGAGTGTTTTTCACGATTTCCATATTGGCGCCGACATCTTTAAGGCGCTTTTTAAGATCTTGTTGCTTCTTGACGGTTAATCCCGAATAATCAACCAACACGATAGACGTGGCGCCTTCAAGTTGTTGCTTTAGATTTTCTACAAAAAAGGGTTTTTCTGCTTTTTTCATAACAGTTTCAAGGAAACCGTGAACTTGTTCACGGAGGAATTGACAATGCAAAGCATTGGTTATTCACCTGTTATATAATTCTCACTCAGGTGTGAAACCGAGCCTTAAATAAGGCGAGGAGAATTCTATAACTTCCAAAAAAAATCACGTCCAAAGACGTGACGGATCTCGATAAATTACCTACTTTTGCCCCCCGCACCATGCTTACTTACTCTAAAATACTTCGTTTGTGCATCGCAAGAACGCAAGTTCGGGGCTTCGTCCCGATTTATATCGGGACTCCGTCGGCACGACTTATCTAGGATTTAGTTACTGCGTGCTGTCTTAGGACAAAGACAATTATAAACTAGAGATGGATATAAGGTCAACAAGGAAATGTTAAATTATTTTTGTTATACTTCCTATAATATACACTCGGTTAAGGTTATGCTAAAAGGTAATAACAAAAAGAGAATCGAAATCGAACTGAGGTCAATTTTTGATAAAGCAAAATATGACCAGCTTACCAGTTTGCTAAAAAAGAATGCACGTGATTTAGGAAGCGATGACAAAGACGTCTTTTTTTTCCTGCTTCCTAAAAAAGTAGTTAAGGTAGTAAATAATGTTTCCAAAAAAACAGCTGAAATTGTAATTAAACTTAACAGATTAGGACGAGGAAGCAGTGATTTTGAAGAAATGGAAATATCGATAGATCCCAAAGATTTTGATAAAGCGGTAAGACTTTTTTCTGACTTGAATTTTAGCCAGATTCAGATTGTCTATCAAAAACGTCACAACTTCGAGTATAAAGGAGTCAGCTTGGCACTTAAGTATACTAATTCCTGGGGATATCATCTGGAACTGGAGGTATTGGTTTCGCGTAAGTCTCAACAAAAGTTAGCCCAGGAAAAGATAAGGAAAGTTGCCGAAGAACTTGACGTTAAAATTATAAGTGAACAGAAACTAACCGAATTTGCTAAAAAAATAGACTTAAACTATAAAAAGGGTATATACACAAATAAGTGAAAAGTCTTATTGCATTAGCTTCCGAAGGAAATTTGCCCCCACACCAATTTATGGATAAGGAGACTTTGGATTGGATTAAAGCGAATAACCCGGGTTTTCAAAAAGAAAAACTGGATAAGGAAAAAGGCAAATATATCATCGACAAACTGGAGAAATATTTACCAGACACCCGATGGTTTTTAAGAAAAGAGATTATAGATTCGATTCACGGGATTCGACACGTAGCAAGAGAGATCTCTAATATGGCGTTTTTATTGTATGAAGAGGATCTTTCTGAAGATTTTATTTCTGATTGTTTTATTGCATGCGCCATGCATGATATTAGGAGAGAAAACGATAGAGGAGATGAAGGACACGCAGAGAGAGCAGCTGAATGGGTAAGAGGAAATAAAAATACTATAGAGAAATATTATGAGTTAGATTTAACGATGACTGATCTAAAACAGATTTGCTCATCTATAATTCTTCATGAGTTACCTTATGAGATTATTTTAGATAAAAGAGATTATTTGGAGAACAAACTTATGACGGATTACCTGAAAACCTCGGATGCACTGGATAGATATAGATTACCAAAGTTGATATGGTGGATTAATGATTCATTTATACAGCTTATTCCTTCGAATGAGGCTAGGGCGTTTGCCTATTGGCTTGTAGTTGAAAGTGAAGAAATTTATTTATATTCTAAAAAAAGCATAGAGAGTGTAATAACTGCCCTTGAAAGTATAAACAGCAAGACATGAGACAAGACAACATTTTATGGGAATGGGCAAATGCCCACGTTTTTTACAACATCTTCGCCAGAAAGACAAGGGAGGATGACTCATTAGAAAATCAATTGGAATTAGATTGGAGAAGAAAAGTTATTACCGAAAGCCCCAATGGGAAACTCCTGATTGATAATTCTTTTTTTAGAGATTTGAAAAATAAGAATAAAATATACCTAGCACATATTACGAGTAATTTAAGTATAATTAAAAAAACTAAAGTTATATATTCTAGCGGAGGATGTCTTATAGGCAGTATTTATTGCGCACCCATCACGAATGACGGGAATAGATTACGAATTCATAATTTAGGAAAATATATTTTAGAAAAAGAAGCCCCCATTATTACAAAGGAAGACTTTACTCCTGATGTATTAGTTTTTGAATTTGAACTAGATCTGGAGGCTCACAACAACCTTATTGGAATCGACTACCTGAGATTGGGGAAAATACACTTTGAAATATATAAAGATTTAGAGTATCTACTTTCGTCTAACGAAAGATTTAATCTTTATCAAACAATCCTTTCCAAAGTAAAAAAATCTCTAGATTTTTTAATTCTATGTAGCGATTTTAGACTTACAGCTCAGGATATTGATCCTGATGAATTTTCAAGACTATTGATACATTCAATCCAGAATTTATCTATACTGGGATATTTGTATTTTGAGGTTGTTTCTGAGTATCTGATGCTTTATCAAGATAGCAATATTTCTAAAAAATACTCAGACTTGGGAGAATTTTACAATCCTGTTTATAAAGATTTAATGTACAGCTTACGCCCAGATTTGAAAGGCGATGGTAAACTCAGTAGTTTCTCTCCCAGTTTTGAAGAACTTATTTCTTACGCTAAAGCTAATAAAATTTTTAAGCATCTCAATACGAAACACTTCAAAGAATATTTAACCGAGAGACTATTATACTTAATAAATCTTAGATTGTTTAACCTCGAAGAAGAGTTGATCGATTGGCGTAAATTCGAATGGAGCTTTGAAAATCTTGCATTAAAAGCTAAAAAGCTGGTCGGTCACCTAATTCATAGGGAATTAAGAAATTTTGGTAGATATCCGAGTTTTTACTTCTACTTTGATCAAACAAAGGCGCTTCAGATTTGGAATTATTGGAATCACATGGATATCGCTATACCCTTTAACGGGGTTTTTCCTAAGGGAGAAGTTGGAATCAATCCAGCGTATCCAGATCTTAATTATAAAATATACCTAGGGAAGGTGACTAATGATTCCCAATTTAGCTATGTTGATTTGGAAGATGAAATAGATCTTAGTATTGAACCACGTCTAGTTGATTTAAGGCATACTCAAATGAGAATTAATGCATTACCTAGTGCTGTATAGTAATCATGACTAAAGAGCTTGTATATCTTGTTGGAGGAGTGAATGGGGTTGGAAAATCGACTTTGATAAAAGAATTGTCTCAAGGTTATCCTCAGTTTGATGTGTTTCGTGGCTCAACCGAGTTAATGAAGTGGCTCGCACTTCGAGAAGGTGATTACGAGACCTTAAGGGCCTTGCCTGACGATTATAAAAATGCCGAAGCAGAAAAAATGATGAGAAAAATATTAACTGATGGAAGTTCAGAAGCGAAGACTATCATTATTGATGCACATTATCTTAACTATAAAGAAGGTGAAATGGTAGATACTACTGGTGAATGGATGGGGCTTCTAAGTGGATTATTTGTTATTATGGCACCGCCAAACGTGATACTTGCGCGAATTAAAGAAGACGAGATTGTCGGTGGAAAGAAAAGAAACCTTTTTCCAGCTGACGCAGCAGAGGAGCGGAAATTGCAGATGCTTGACAATTACCTTGTAAAGACTCTTGAAAAAGCAGAAGAGGTTTCCAAAAAGTTTGGTATTCCTTGTTATGTAATTGACAACTCTTCAGAAGGAGTGGGTAGCGCAATTTCTCAGTTTTTAGAATATGATACATTGTTAAACTCCGAACATATTAGAAAAGAAAAAAATGAGTAATCTTGATTCAGACAAAGTAAAAGAACTGAAATGCCTAGTAAGAGCTATTCTTGAATTTAATAAAACAACTCACGGTATGGGAAGAGCTCTCAGAAATTTAACGAAAGAAATTGGTCTTTATGAAAACCACATTAAAGGAGCTCGAGATTTAAGCAAAAAAAAGAACCTTGATACTACCAAAATCCAAATTGGTGGCGGTTCCCATACGTTGAGGGATTATTTAAATATTGATATCGTACCTCCTGCAGATATTATTTACGATCTTCGCGAAGGAATTCCTTTAAAGGATGAGTCTTCTGAATTTATCTTTACCGAACACTTTTTAGAACATATTGATTATCCAACTTCAACTAAAAAGTTTGCTAAAGAATGCTTCCGAGTTTTAAAGAAGGGGGGAAGGGTGGTCGTAGGAGTACCGGACGGCGAACAAGTCATTAAAGCGTATGTGAAAAAAGACAAAAGGTTTTTTGATGAAATGTTAAAAAGGTGGTATTCAAAACGAGATTGTTTGGAACATTTTAATACATACATCGATTTGGTAAATTATCATTTCAGAGATCAAGATGACGATAAAAAGTATAATCCTCATTTTTGGAGCTATGACTTTGAAAAGCTCGTGTCTCTTTTTAAAGACGCAGGATTCAGCGAAGTTAAAAAATGGAAATTTGACAGCTCCATTGCCAACTCCAAAAGGTGGTGGGGAAGCATATATATAATAGCTACTAAGTAAATACGAGATATTTATACTTTCTACTTGTTGAATAATTTATGACTGGAAAAATTGGAAAAATCTTAGGCTTAAACAAAGGGCACGATGGTGGCTGTACACTTCTTATCGACGGAGAAATCGCGGTAAACATGTCAGAGGAGAGACTAACAAGAGTTAAATATGCCTATGGATGGATTAATTCATTAAAGTACTGTTTGGAGAAGACAAAGACAAGGCTCGATGAGGTAGATTTGGTTGTTTTTAGCGATTACAGCGATAAGATAAGAGGTGACTATGATGGAAGACTTTCTTATTTTGGTTTTCCAAAAAAAAGGTGTATAAGAGCGGATCACCATATCTCTCACGCTTGTTCGGCTTTTTTTACCTCTCCATTTGACAGATCTCTAGTTCTGGTAATTGACGGAAGAGGTAATAATAACAACACTGAAAGCGTATATATAGGCGAAGGTAATTCTATTACAAAGGTTGGGGGCAATCCGGTCGCTAATTATGAAAAGGGAATAGTTGCTGCATACCAAGCTTTTACTTCTTATTTTGGCTGGCACCAGAATGAGGCCGGAAAGACAATGGGTCTTTCTTCTTATGGCAATCCTAACAAGTTCTCAAACCTAAGTCTATTTACTGAAACCAAGGAAGGAATGTTTTATAACAATTTAGAATATCACACGGCAGATGGGGTAGGAGAATATTTCAAAAGACACAAAGTGATAGTTCCTAAAAAATTCTCCTCTCAAGTCTTAGTTTATAAAGATATGGCAGCTTGGTTGCAGGCTGAATTTGAGAGAGTCGTAATCGGAATAATAAATAAATTTCAAAAAGAAACTGGGCTAAAGAATCTTTGTATGGCAGGGGGAGGTGCTCTAAACACCGTTTGCAATACAAAAATTCTAGAGAAAACAAATATAGAAAAGATTCACATATTTCCTGCTGCAGGAGACCCCGGTCAAAGTGTTGGTAATGCTTTATATGGATATTATATTTTTGCAAAGAATGAAAGAAGAATTAGAGTTTGGAAACAAGATTATAGAAAAGATTCTTTCTCAGAGAATGAAATTCAAAAGATGCTGAAAAGGATTTCGGAAGTTAGAGATTTAGTTATTCCTAAATCACTACCTTTTCGATACAGAACAATTGATAATCCTGCAAAAATCGGGGCAAAACTCATATCTCAAGGGAAAATAATCGGATGGTTTCAGGAAGGTAGTGAAATTGGACCCAGAGCACTTGGGCATAGAAGTATTTTATGCGATGCTAGACCGGAAAATATGAAGGATATACTAAATAATAGAGTTAAACACAGAGAAGTTTTTAGGCCTTTCGCAGCCTCAGTTCTTCGGGAAAAAATTTCTGACTATTTCGAGACTGATATGGACAGCCCTTTTATGCTTTTTGTGGTACCAGTCAAAACTGAATTCAAGATGAAAATTCCGGCCGTTACGCATGTAGATGGAACATGCAGAGTTCAAACTGTGACAAAGACGGATAATGGTACTTATTATGATCTGATAAGTGCGTATTATAAGCTTACTGGGGTTGCTTTAATTTTAAACACGTCTTATAATTTGGCAGGTGAACCTATAGTAGAAACACCAACAGATGCTCTTAGGTGTTTCTTGAGTACAAAGATGGATTATCTAATATTAGGTAATTTCTTGGTAGAAAAAATCAAATAGCACTTATTTCCCTCCATTTCTATGCGAAGTGTTTTGGATTTAGTGCTAAGTACTTTAACACAACAAGAAAGTATTTCGTTAGCGCTATCAATTTTGGGTTGGCATCGAATAATCTTCGGACTATTTTAAAGGTTATTCTGTGCCAACCCAGGAGAGGCAAATAACGAAAATCTTACTTAATTAGAAATCCCTAATAACCAAAAGGAGGTTATGATGTTACCCATTAGGAGACTTTTCAAAATTACTGAGCTTGAAATTCATCGACAAATTGAGAATTTTCAAAAGCAATATATTGGATTGGGAGAAGAAGCCCGCCAGTTCGATCAGGATGGCGATACGATGCATGACCCCGTAGTCTATCGTAATCAGCTGGAAAGGCAAAGAATTGAAGTTGAGATTGAGAACTTATCTAATCTCTTAAAGTCAATAGAGTACATCGCTGCCGAGGATTTGTTGGCAGAAACTACTATTCAGCTTGGTCATAAAGTGGAACTTCAGGTTCGGTATCCAGACGGAGAATCAGAAACAATGGCCGTAGTACTGGGAACTGAAGTAGACAGCTACATTTTAGGCAAAAGAAATGATTTGGAAACAAGAATCATTTCAGAAACTTCTCCACTCGGCAAAGCCATAAGAGGCAGGAAAATCGGTGAGGAATTTGCCACCCAGGCTCCTGGGGGCAACTTGCACTTGAAGATTTTAGAGTTTAAAGTGTCTTTTCTTTTAGAGGACACAAGTTTGTCACAGGATTGGAAGGGAAGTCGATAAATCCCTTCCATTCCACTTTTTTAAGGTTATTGAATTAAGAGAATACCAAACTTGCTTGGTATAAAACTATTTTTCTCTTATCTATTTCTAATCGGTTTATTCACCTTTCTTGTTGTGTCTCCAATTTAAGAGCGCCACAAATTAGTTAAATTTGCGATAATTGACAAAAATTTTGGTTTGTGAGCTAATAGAGGTAATGAAAAGGTATATCGGTCTCATGTTCGGCACTTTTCTGGTAACAGCATGTTTTGTCCTTTTTAGTTCTTCATTAAACGCCCAAAGCCAGGATCAAAGTTCGGGACCGACGGAATTAAAAGTGGCGCCCGATTATATTCTTCCTCCCCAAACCGAGCCGGGATTTTTGGGCCAGGATCATAACTATACTCTCGTTTTCAGGGGTAACGGAGAGGCAGTGGTGTCCGCAAAAATAGCATTTACCAACAAGAGCGAAAGCCCTCTGACAGAGCTGAAGTTAAGAATTCCAAGAGTTGAACCTAAGGAAGTATTTGTATACCAAGTGATCTTACAGAATAGATGCGTTCGCTACGATCCTTCAGTCTATAACCCCGTTACAAGAACTTACGGGCAGCAAGTTTGTGCCGAATATCAGGAACCGAGTTATTACGATAACTATTGGGGTGGTGCTCGCTATCAGAAGGCCAAAACTCAAATTGACATTGATACGCTTACGGTAACTTTACCTAAGGAGATTTCCGCGAATAAATCCGGAGCGTTTTTCGTTTATCTCCGCGCTTTTGGCTACACCAAGAAGAATATTTTGGGAGCTTACGATTACACTTTTGAAAGTCTGAAGGCAGAGGAGAGCATCAGGAATTTGCGTGTAGGTATAAGTTCCGACAGCGACCTTTTCTTAAAAGGTGCAAAAGGAGAAGTGACATATCGGCTTGAAGAAACTGCCTTTCAATCTTTTGGAAAAGCAGGAGTGTCGGCTCCTGAAGCAAATACTGCTTTTGATTCCTTCGTCAGCCAAATCGGATATGGTAGCATAGTCAAAACTGCTTCAAACTTGGCAGCTCTGGAATCTTATAAGGTTGAAGGAACCTATGCGGACTCACGTTTGAAGCTCTATGGCAAAGAAATCGCCATCGCCATTCTCGTAATATTATTTCTCGGAACATTCATTGTACTTTTTATAAGATTTATCATTAAAAGAGTTAACAAGTCAGCATTTCCTGAGGTGAGGGGGACCGGTTCCAAGCCGGATAGTGTTTCAGGTAATTCGAGAATGTTATTGATTAGTCTCGGAGTCAGCTTTGTATCATCAATAATAATTCTTTTTTACACAATTCTGGTATTTTTTCTGGGAAATTATTTAAACAGGCTCATTAGTTATCAATTCCAGGCTGTTATAACTTTACTTTTAATCGTAATTTCGTTCGTTATTTACTCACTTTTACTTTTTTCTCCGGGAGTTTATATGGGGGTAAAGAAAAGTGTGGGTTGGGGGATTACTACCGTTGTCCTGACTTTGCTTTGGTTGATTATCTATTTTATAATCGCCGTTTTTGTTGTCTTTCTTTTATTCGGAACGGGTACGGGACCAATAACTCCTTTATACGGTGCAGTCAAGGCAGAGTAGGGGGATTAAATTAATTAGCCAAATCAATTTTTACGGATGGGCTCATTGTAGAGGTAAGGTAAGCCCTTTCGATTTGCTTTTTATTTACAGCTTCAATTATCGTATCAATATTCTCTTTCAATTCGCTGTCTTTCTGGCTTACTTTGCCAACTGAAGTATGAATTATAGGCCGGCTTTTCTCTGTTTTGATGACCAAAGAATTTCCGGAGAATTTGTTCACACTCTTTTTGTCCTTAATAAGTGTTCCTGCTTTAGGATTGGGCATTAGTCCGCGGGGTCCCAAAAGACGTGCAAAAGGGAGTAGTTTGGGCATCATGTCAGACGTTGCCAGGAGAATGTCGAAATTTACTTTTCCTTCATTAAGCTTTTCGATTGTCTTATCATTTGCAACCTCGACCCTTTTTTGTTTACCAGAAAAGAAAGGCAAGCTGACATCGGTTGAGAATCCCCCTTTCTTAATCGTTAAATGCAGGTCTACCGATGCATTGAACTTTGCATAAGATGTTTTTTTTACCAGCTTAATTGCTTCAGAGACGGGGTAGCGTTTTGCTTTATCTATTTTTTTATAGACTTGCCTGTACTTTTTTCCTCTAGCCTTCGTCTTTTTATGCTTTTGGGATTGGGGTTCTCCCGTACCTGTTACTTTTTCTTCTTCTTGGGGAATTATTTCACCACCAACGACCTTTATGCGCTCGCCTCCCTTAAGACCGAGGCCAGCAACTTGTGCCTTTTTTTCTTCCAACTTTTTTCTTCGCTTTTTTTCTTCATAGATTTGTTTTCCGCTTTTTTTCTCAAGCGGAGTTCCTGATAAGACTGCTGTTTTTGTTTTACCCATATCCTTAATCTGACTTTCTTTTTTTTAAAAGAAAGTCAGGCAAAGAAACAAATACTATTCCTCGACTTTGACACCCATAGATCTTGCTGTGCCCGCGACTATTTTCTTGGCGGCCTCCAAATCATTAGTGTTCAAATCGTCTAACTTTTCTTTAGCTATTTCTTCGACTTGAGCTTCAGAAAGTGTCCCCACAATTTCCCGGGGCGTTGTTCCCGAACCCTTGGAGAGTCCCAGCACTTTTTTAATCATGGCAGCAATAGGTGCCTTTTTAATCTCAAAATCGAAACTTCTATCCTCATAGATAGTAATGACCGCAGGGACAACTTGGCCTTTCATTTCAGAAGTTTTTTCGTTGTAGGCTTTTACAAAATCCATTATGGCTACTCCGTGCTGACCGAGTGCCGGACCAAGTGGTGGAGCAGGCGATGCTTCACCACCGGATAGGTTTACCTTAACGATTGTTTTTATCTTTTTTCCAGCCATGGCGGATAGAGTAGAATAGCGAGAGAGCATGAGATTAGAAAGAAGGAAAATCTATAAAATATCGATACTTCAACTCTTATACTCTTCAACTCTTATACTCTAAGTTTGTATCTTCCTCAAACACCTCAAAGGATGAGCGAGGTAGGTTTATTCTAACTTAAAACTTCGCTATTTGCAAAAGATCGAGCTCAACCCCATACAATCTTACCATTCGGCTTCAGATTCTATTCGAATACACCTTATGGAGCGATTGAACGAGGTCTTCGTTAGACCTTGGCAATCTGTAAAAGGTCTAACTCAACCGGTGTTTCGCGTCCAAAAATTGAAACCAAAACTTTAACTTTCCCTTTTTCTTCGTCAATCTCATCAATTGTTCCGAGAAAATCTGCAAAGGGCCCGTCTGTGATCTTGACAGCTTCACCGGTGGAGAACCTTGTCTTGAATCTTTTTGCCGGGGCCGAAACGAACTTTTGAATGTTTGCTACTTCATTTTCAGATAAAGGAGTCGGTGTTTTGCCAGCTCCCACAAATCCGGTAATTCCGGGGGTGGTTCGAACCGCAAGCCAGGTCGGATCGTCCAGAGACAACTTTATAAGCATATAACCCGGAAATATTTTTTCTTTTACCGTTGCTTTTCTGCCGCCGCGAATAACGACCCTATCCTGAGTAGGAACCAAAAGCTCGAAAACTCTACTCTGTAAGCTCATGGTTTCGACGCGCTGGCGTAGAGTTTCGGCCACACGAGCTTCGTGACCGCTCGTGGTATGAACTACATACCACTTGGCGTTTTTATCTTCAGTTTTATTGATAACAATATGGCCCGGAATTTTCTTTTTTCCGGTACCTCGTTCATCAATAGAAGTTTGCGGGTTGGTAGCTTCCATGAATATGAGTATTTTACCCTTTTCAGCGTGAAATCAAAAGCTCGAGCAGTTTTACGAAAGAAAAATCCAATGCTCCGACATAAGCGGCTACAATTAACGAGATTGCAAATACAATTAATGTAAGTTTAATTACTTCGCTTCTTTTTGGCCAAACAACCTTAGAAAGTTCCGACCGGACTTCTTTTAGAAAAACTAAAGCCTTCACAGGAGCAAATTGTAACAGAGAGCGGGGCAGTTCGCAATTATCCTTTACTCGTGCTGTTATACTTGAATTTAATGAATCAGACCACCAAAGAGGGCGATTTCCAGCTTCCTGATGGAGTTCAGAAGGGCCGTGATTTTTTTGGACAGGGAAGCATCGAGTCAACGGGAGAGCGTTTAGCCGCAAGGATCAGATCCAGAATGCCCGACGAGAAGGCTGATCTTCTGATAGTTGATACCGGCAAGGCCTTTTTTTTAAACTTACCCACATTAGCTGATGAGGTAGGTAAGGGAGTTTCCATCTGGGTGCCAAGATACGATTCCTATACCGGTGCGATTTATACAACTCGTTGGGACACGCCCCACACTCACCAAACCGATAGGGGGAGGGGAATTGCTGACTCCGAAAAGTACCAGGTAATAAGTAAACCCCTATATCGAAGTTCGGTTGATCTTAACTCTTTTCCGAAATCCTGGACGGTGGCTCGTCTTGTTCCCCAAGAGGTTTGGAATGGGTTAGAGGCGGCATTAAGACAACAAGATGAGATTCGAGTGGATTATGGCGGCGGACCGGGAGCGGAACAACAAGTTGTAGAGGACCTTTTGGTTGGCATTAGGAGTTTGGCAGAAGTTTTTAAGGAGGAAGAAATCACAGAGAATACTTTACAGGAAATTTCAAGACAAACGGAAGGATTTTTAGAAGGAGTTGGATTAGCATCCGCCAGGGAAGGGACTAGAAAGAATTTAGCAAATGCTATGTATAAATCAGCAGAACTTGATAGGAAAGACAGAGTAAATCCGATGATTTCCAGAGTGAGACTGCGTTCAGCTTATCTTCAAACAGTTAAAAGGGAAGTTGTGGGGAAGCTCATAAAGGAAAAGTCAAATAATGTCTTTGAGCTACTTTTATTGGAAAGAGAGGTAACCCGGGATATGCTTATATCGGTAGATGAAGCAGCAGACTGGTTTTTAAATGAATACCCGGTATTTATTAATCCGGATAGTTTCATGACGAGAAGTGATTTTTCCGATGCGGCTGTGTTATCGACAGTTAACTCTTTGAGGGGTTTGGTAAATGCAAACCTGAAACAAGTGAAAGTCGCTCCTTATCTGGCTCCGGCCAGGATTGCAGAAGTATTGTTAACTGAGGCGAAGTATAAATCACGAAAAGAGCAGATAGATCTAACTAGGATTCTTGGCGTTGTAAACATGGAAGGCTTAATGGATATAACTTCTTGCGAGGATTTTATAAGACGAAGACAACCTCACGAGGCTATTGAAAGAATGCTTCAAGCTCAGGGAGTTATAAGAGCGTCTCTGGAAGATTCCGATAATTCAGTATATACGGTTTTTTCTTCCCAGTGAATTTATCTTTATGAATTGGCCGAACCTAAGTTACGAAAAAAAGCTATGGAAAATGGGATACACGCTAATTGGGGGTATAGACGAGGTCGGGCGTGGAAGCTTTGCAGGACCGGTAGTCGCTGCAACTGCAGTCTTCGCTCCAAATTACAACTTCTCTCCGAGCCAAAGGTTCTCAGGAGCCGGTAGCCAAATATCCCGCCTGCGCCGAGGCTTCGGCGGGCAGGCAATTACCAATGGGAAAGGAGAAAAGATTGTCATCAATGACTCCAAAAAGATGACGGAAAAACAGAGGGAATTGGCCTCGACATGGATTAAGGAAAATGCAATCTGCTGGGGGATAGGCGAGGTATCGGCTGCTTTGATAAATAGAGTTGGAATGGCAAAAGCAACCAGGGTCGCTATGAGGCGAGCGGTTAAAGAGGCAAACAAAAAGTTGAAAGGGGCAGGGCTAGACTATCTTTTGCTAGATGCTTTTTACCTGCCTTTTATAAGGGGTTTGCCTAAAAACAAAAAAGCGGGGTTGAAAGGGGTCAAAAACCAAAAAGACGGACTAATGCAACTTGACTCAAAATCAAGACAATTAGCCATAATCGATGGCGATGAAAAATCTTTGTCTATTGCAGCCGGAAGTATTATTGCCAAAGTTTATCGTGATACTTTAATGAAAAAAATCGGTATCCGTGCCAGTTATAAAAAGTACGATTGGGTGCACAATAAAGGCTATGGAACTAAAAAACATTTAAACGCAATAATCAAATATGGGGTTACAAGATTACACCGAAAACAATTTGTACAGTCGTTCCTGGAAAATTCTCATCACTCGTCACTCACTACCCACATCCAAATTAATAATTTCTCTTCTTCTCGAGTTCAATAAGGTGCTTAATTCGCGCTTTTTGTTCTTTTCTTTTTTCGGAGGGGGTTTTATATCGAGATCTTTCCCGGGCTTCCTGTAAGATTCCCGAATCCAAAACTTCCTTTTTGAAACGAGCGATTAGTCTGTCTTCCGATTCTCCCTTTTTCTTCTTGACGACAACCATGAACATTCGCCCCCTCTCCCCAATTAGATAGCTCTAAGAGAGCATCTAATGGGGCCACGTTAGATGACTCAAGTCTATCTAGCGTAGCGCCGATATATTTAAAAGACACTCTCATTTTGCATCACCAATTGTATTTTAACAGACTAAGCAAAAAAGAAAAGTTATTGTCCTGGCTGACCACATCGGTAACACTTTGTAAAAGTTCTGTTGAGCATATTCTAAAGGCGTCAGATAATCAAGAGACTCATGCGGTCGGTAGTTG
>MGHI01000034.1 GCA_001793155.1 Candidatus Woesebacteria bacterium RIFCSPLOWO2_01_FULL_39_61 | reverse complement strand
AAATTAACTTAAACGTTCCTGATCTTAAACAATATTACTCACCAGCTTCGCTATGGGGAAATGACCCCTATGATCATTTGCAAGGAAAAACTATAGAAAGTGTAGGTTGTGCACTTACTTCAGCAGCCATGGTATTAAGATACTATAACCATGATGTTTTTCCTGGAGAGTTAAACCAATGGCTGATAGACCATCCTCACGGCTATAACAGGGAAGGTTGGGTAAACTGGGCTACTGTCGCAGTATTTACGAAACAAAATGCTAAAAAAATTAACCCCCTTCTTCCTCTAAAGCATTTAGAGTGGAAAAGAATCTCACAACACGATGATAATATTGTGGATGGCCAGTTAACACTTACCCAACCCGTAATTCTTAATGTTCCCGGACATTTTGTCGTTGCAAAAGGAAAAACTAATTCTGATTACTATATAAACGATCCTGCCTCAAATAGTTTTAGTTTACTCTCGCAAACTGAATCTTATCATGGAGGTCCCTACTGGAAAATAGAAACTTTTAATCCTACAAATACCGATTTTTCTTATATTTACCTTTTGGTGGATCCAGGTATTCAAATGGAAGTTTACGACCCAAATGATAATAAAATAGAAGATGGGTACTCTGTGGAAGAACCAATAACAAGCGATGACGGTTTAAATAACCCAAGCGGCTTACCACTTAATTCATTTGCATTGCCGAAACCTAATAACGGATTTTACAAGGTCAGTCTTTCAGGCGATACCAACTATCAACTTGACGCGTATTTATACGACACCGAAGGAAATTCTAAACTTCTAAGTTTTGAAGGAAGCGTTGAACCCTCTCAAGACGATTTGTACCTAATATCTTTTGATAGAGATAATTCTTCCGACCAGACTATTTCAGCAGTAAATATTGACTCAATTTTAGAAGATTTAGACATGGGTAACGAAAACGGCAAAATTACGAATCAAGGTATTTATAATTCATTAATTCATTTAGTTGTAAATACTCAAAAACTAAAAGATAAAGATAATAAGTTTGCTGCAAAGGTATTGCTTGAAGTCGTTCTTGCAAGAATTGAATTCTTTACACCTCAGTTTATCGACCCAACTTTCTCTGACTACATTATTAAAAAATTAAATATACTTCTAACTAATCTGTAAAAAGCTACTACACTTCAACTCTACGTCTACAAGCTTAAGATACAAATCATATCCATAATATCCATATCGGGTTTGTCTTTCTATTGACATATCGGGTAATATCGCGCATCATAGATTCAGCGATGCCTTACAGAAAAGTTGTATTTTCGAACCATGAAATCTACCATATATTCAATCGAGGTATAAATCGTCAACCGATTTTTTTCGTCAAAAGAGATTATGTTCGGAATTTACAAACTTTAGAATATTACTCGAGTCCACCAAGTAATTTGAGGTTTTCAAAATTTAAACTACTTTCTTTAGAGCAGAAAGCAAATTTATTATCTTTAAAAGCTAATCTCAAAAATGTAAATATCCTCTGTTACTGCTTAATGCCTAATCATTTCCACTTGCTAATCCAGCAGTCACAAGATAATGGAATTACACAGTTAATGAGGAAATATCAAAGTAGTTACACAAAATACCTTAACAATAAATACGATAGAGACGGCCCAATTTTAAGAGGCAGATTCAAAGCTGTAAGGATAGAAACCGATGAGCAACTTATTCATGTTTCAAGGTATATCCATTTGAATCCTTATACCTCATTAGAAATCAAAAACCTTGATGAATTACTTCTATATCCCTGGTCGTCTTTCAAAGAATATATGAATCCGAGATTAAATTCTTTCATACAAAAAGATCTTATCCTCGCGTTTTTTGCAAGTAATCCTGAAAAATATATATCTTTTATATTAAATCAGGCTGAATACCAGAGGAAGCTGGAGTCCATAAAACATCTAGTATTAGAATAATATTATAAGGTACCCGATTTGTCATAGCTAAGACAATCCCGATATGTGATTATATAGTAATAAAGTCTGTTTTAATCGAAACTCTCCTCCAACTAGTTCAAACTCAATGGAGTCTGTAATCCCAGCAGGTTTAGCCTCAATTTTACAAGTTTTTGAGGGTTTTCACAAGGGGTTTTAGGAATCTTCATAGTCAATATCCAACATAACTCAAGGCCACGACTAAGTTAAAACCTCGATTAGTACAAATGGATAGAAAAAAACATTTTACTCAATTCCAATAATGCCTAGACAAGAAGTCAAAAGGTCGATTTTTGTAAGAACTGCAGAACTTTGGTTTATTGGTTTAAAAGTAACATCAGCTTGCAATAAACTCTGTCTTATAGTTTTAATTAATCCTTTTTAAATTCAAAATTATATTCCAATCCAAGCCCTATAATGTTGACTTTTTCCTGGGAATAGGTTAAAATTGCGACGTTTTTACGCCAGTCGTATGTTTTTTCTCATAGTAGACCGGTTTTTGTTTTAACAATTTTGAAAAGTGAATATTTCCCCGACATGGTCGGAGTGCACTTTCCCCACACAGAACTCGTCGTTCCCGAGTACTACGTGCTCGCGTCACGATGTCGTTTGTACGGGGTGCATCGCTAATTTGCGGTGCAAATTAGCTCTTTAACAAATGATGTGAGAAAAAAGGGTTGGGTGAGGAATGAGTTTGTAGTCTCTCGACTGTGCTTTGGGATTTCATACGAATTCAACCCGCACCCAATCCTAACAATAAGAATCGGAATGCAACTTATCCGATGGCGACAAATCGCCATAACAGAAAGGAAGGGTTTATGAAGCATTTCAATATCGGGTTCATCGAATCCGACAAACAGCAGGTAAAAACCTTGCTGGATCATACTTTTGGATAACAGGAGGCCAAAATGTTTGAATGCAAGTATTGTGCCTCAGTTTTTGAGAGGCTAGCAGAAGGCGGAAACTGCCCCAAGTGTGGTGGTCCAGGCCCAAAGCAAATTCAACCTGAGGTTGTAGAGGTAGTGGTAAAAGAGTACGTTTATGTTCAACCACCGTCCACATCCTCATATTATGTCCCAACGAGATTAAATCCCGTCCAAAGTACCTACAGCAAGTTGGGATATCAGCTGGCGACAACTCTTTTTGTCATTGGGCTCATTGTCTTGATCGTCATTGCTGTATACGTTTTTACCTACAGGTCGCCAATCAGACAAACAGGCGAGTATTCATTGCCAACAGCAGCCCCTTCTCCGACTGCCGTCCCGGAAACCAATCCCTGGCGGAACGAATTGTGGCTTTCTCCAGAAGAAGCCAGAGAGTTACGCGATGAAGCCAATGTTGTAAATCTGGCCTATCTGGAAAGGGGTAATGCTTCATACTCGGCCGAGCATAGCTTTGCATTCTCCGAAGCAGATCCGTGGAAAGAGGTTACTTCACTCGGCATAACCGAGATTACGGTGAACGGGACTTCGGTTTTAATCGAAGCTTACGGGTATGAATATAACCTCAATGTTTATCAGCCTTTTGTAGTTGCACAACAATCCGATAAAGTGTTCGTTATCAATACCAAGCGAGTAGTTTGGGCGGCGGATCTTACAAACTTGGCTATAGTCTCCAACGACGAAGCCGAGGAAGAGTTACCTTTTTCGATCGAACCCAACCAAAACCTTTCATTCACACATTAAACGGAGGAATTCCATGTTGTACCCATATATTTTTGGAATCACTGCTGCAGCGACCATACTCGGTTTTCTATTAGAGCTGCTCGATGGCGACGACAAGAACTACTGGGCTGTACTGGCTACTGCAATTTCGGCCTTTGTCGCCAATTGGCTAATAATCATGCTGGTCATGCCTTCCTTTGCCCACATACTGACCGGGGGTTGGCCTTTGATAATTCTTGTCAATCTGGGTATCGCTGCTTTTTGGTCCGGCATTCTCCATCGCGGAAGAGTCAAACTTAACGGCGTCATCGGCGGCATTTCGCTTTTTACCCTGGTTTTGATTATCTGGGGTGCTGCTGCTATTTTTTCGCCACCAGCTTGGTGTGCTACTGGGCAGATCCGCGAACGCATAGCACTTTTAGACATTCAACCAGCCAATGCCGCATACCCGGAAACGAACCTCAAAGACATCATCCGTGTTCCGGAATCCGTTGCTTTGACAAAGGCTGGAAATCGATTAAGTTCGGGAGAAACTGCTGCTCTAGGAAGTTTTGCTCAGCCGGCACGCGCTTATATCCAAACGATCCAAGGCAAGGCTATGTATGCTGTTGATCTCAAGATAACCGATCGAATCGCCTACCATCAATATGGTGACCATTTGCCTGGTTATCTGTTGGTCGATGCAACAGATGATAATGTTCCGGCTCAACCCCAGTTTAACTATCCTATAAAATACGCTCCGGAAGCCCTTTTCGCCAATGACCTGAACCGGCTGGTTTATGCAGATTACGCACTTGGTTCACCGTATCAGATATGGGACCTGGATGGCATGGAAGTAGATGAGGATCTTAATCCTTATTACGTCGGCAACATGATGGACCACGTCATGGGTTATAAGGGCATTATGCCTGCCGGAGTATATATCGCCGATCCTCTTACCAGGGAAGGTAAATACTACAGCCTACTGGATGTTCCTTCTTGGGTGAATCGCCTGTATCCAATCGAGTGGTTTGTAAACCAGCTTACCCTTTGGGGACTATTCTCCAAACACGATGCTTGCACAGCAAGTGAACTCAACAAGGAGAAAGTTGACTGGTACGATGATGTTGCAACTCCGCACGGGGTAGAATATCAGTTTGCAATGACCAGCACTGGCGACGATCCTGCGATGACCAGATTGATCGTTGGCAACCCGACAACGGGCAAAGCAGTTATCTACGACATGCAGGGCAGGAACATCAGTAGCATAATGGCTGACATTGAAAAAAGAGCTGAGAATATTCTCAAGTCAACCGGCCATAAGGCAGATGAGTGTGAAATTCATCGAATTCTCAACACAAACACGCTCTACTGTATTTTAACTACAGGCAACGATTCAGGTACATCTACATCTGGATACGCTTTTGTCAGCCTGGAAGCCTCGCAAAACCAAAAACTCGAAGACATTGCTTTAGCCGAAAGTTTTGACGAAGCTTACTTTACCTACCAGGAAGTTCTGGACCGTATCGGCAAGAGCTCGTCGGTTGAGAACACCCGTGAACAATTCCAGATTGTCGGTCGTGTGCGTTCAAACACGTGGGTGAATTATGGCTCTCGTGCAGGAACATTTCTGATCCATGTCGTAACGGAAGAAGGGCAATCCCTTTATGTCTCTGCGCCTGGCAATTCTTTCAACGCAGCTATCGCAAAACCTGGCAAAGATGTCACAGCTACGGTTTATCAACTGGAAGGACAAAACTTCCTGACAGTGAGTTACATCACGGTCAACGGAGAACCCGATCTGGACACAGGCAAGTAACATCTTTCTACAAAGAAGGAGGACACGATCGTTGTGTCTTCCTTTGCAATTATTCTCACATCATTTTGAACATTTTTTAGGTGCAGGATCAACTTGATCCAATGGAGAGGCCGATTTATTCGGAAAGACTGTTCGCCTAGCGGACAAATCTTTCTTAATTATTCCTCGGTCTCTCCTGCACCACCTTTTTTGTAGACTTAAAAATTTGAGTCTAGAAACAAGGTCGTTAAATCTTGCACATTAACATTACTTCAAGAGTAAGTATCATCTGGAAG
>MGHI01000033.1 GCA_001793155.1 Candidatus Woesebacteria bacterium RIFCSPLOWO2_01_FULL_39_61 | reverse complement strand
CCATACCAAAAGAGCACACCTAGGTCTTAACAGGAAAACACCCAATGATATTTTGAAAGAGTACCAAGTGACGGATATTTAAGTAAACATACCGGGATTACTATATTAAGATTTGTAGGGCTAAAGCTTTTAATCTCTTTTCTTCTATTCAAAATATCCTCTTCGGTGTAAAATTAGCTTCAACATGGTAAAAGCCAAAAACTATTTTGATCCCGTCGACACGAAAGTTAACTTTCCCGCGCTTGAAAACAAACTTCTCTGGGATTGGTATAAGAAGGAAATTGTTAAAAAATATATCGATAAAAATAAATCTTCAAAAAAATATTTCTCATTTCTGGACGGTCCCATAACCGCCAACAATCCTATGGGAGTGCATCATGCCTGGGGAAGAACATATAAGGATTTATGGCAAAGGTACTATAACATGCTTGGTTTCAGGCAGAGATTCCAAAACGGTTTTGACTGCCAAGGGCTTTGGGTCGAAGTAGAGGTAGAAAAAGAACTGGGTCTTAAAAACAAAAAAGACATTGAAAACTTGGTGCCAAGTAATAAAAAAGCTTCAATCGCCAAATTTGTCGAGCTTTGCAAAGAAAGGGTTTACAAGTACGCCGATATTCAAACAGAGCAAAGTAAACGTCTTGGTTACTTTATGGACTGGGATCATTCTTACTACACCTTGTCCGATGACAACAATTACATGATTTGGCATTTCCTGAAGAAATGCCACGAAAAAGGACTTATCTATAAGGGTCGTGATTCCGTTCCCTGGTGCCCACGTTGCGGTACCGCAATTTCACAACACGAAATTTTAACCGAGGACTATAAGGAGCTTACCCACGAGACGGTATTTTTCAAGCTCCCGATTCTGAATCGCGATTTTTCACTTTTGGTTTGGACGACTACCCCTTGGACTATCCCTGCTAATGTTGCTTTGGCAGTTAATCCAAATTTCAAATATCGTGTTTGGAAATTACCCAATGGAGAAAAACTTGTTACTGTTAACCCCTCAGAAATAACAGATGAAGAATCGTATAAATGGTTTGAAGACTATGTGGTAGAGACAGGTTTTGTACATAAGGATGGTATACCAGATATTGAGGGTAAAGATTTAGTCGGACTTAAATACAAAGCACCATTTGATGAATTGCCTCGCGTTAAAGCTGCATTTAATGAGAACTTTAAAACATTTCATACTATTGTTGATGCTAAGGATTTAGTTGTTGCAACCAAGGGGACAGGAATTTTGCATGTCGCGCCTGGCGCAGGCCAAGAAGATTTTCAATTAGGAGAAGAAAAAAATCTTGTTGTTGTTGATGTTATTGACGAGGAAGCTAATTATTACGATGGAATGGATGAATTCAGCGGCAAAAACGCCAAAAAACAGCCTGAACTTATTATTAATTATTTAAAGAACAAGGAAAAAGGCAAGTATCTTTTTAAAACTTCAAAAATAACTCATAGATACCCGTCTTGCTGGCGTTGCAAAACTGAACTCGTTTGGAGAGTGGTCGACGAATGGTACATAGCCATTGATCCGGTAAGAGAGGACATGAAAAAAGTGACAAAGAAAATCCAGTGGATTCCTGAATTCGGACTGAAAAGAGAACTCGACTGGCTTAAAAATATGCATGATTGGTTGATAAGTAAAAAAAGATATTGGGGATTAGCGCTGCCGATTTGGGAGTGTAAGAAATGCGGAAATTTTGAAGTAATCGGAAGCAAAGACGAGCTAAAGGAGAAGGCAGTTGACGGATGGAGTCATTTTGACGGCCATACGCCACATAAGCCCTGGATTGATGAAGTTAAGATTAAATGCTCAAAGTGCGGTGGGGTGGTGGAAAGAATTCCCGATGTCGGAAATCCATGGCTCGATGCAGGAATTGTTTCCTTCTCGACTATTTCCGAGGATAACAAAAGCACTCCCTTATATTGGAAGGATAAACAAAAGTGGGGAAAGTGGTACCCGGCTGATTTTATAACCGAAAGTTTCCCCGGACAGTTTAAAAACTGGTTTTATTCCCTGATTGCAATGAGCACGGTGTTAGAAAATCAAGAACCTTTTAAAACTGTATTAGGTTTTGCAACACTTTTGGCTGAGGACGGAAGACCAATGCACAAAAGCTGGGGAAACGCGATAGAGTTTAACGAAGGAGCAGAGAGTATTGGGGTCGATGTAATGCGCTGGATGTACCTGAGACATGATCCTTCGCAAAACCTATTATTCGGTTACAAGGTTGCTGACGAGACCAGGCGACGGTTTCATTTGACACTTTGGAACGTTTATAACTTCTTTGTTACTTATGCAAATCTTGATGGTTGGATTCCCAAACAGGGTCGCAGCATAGTTATAAGAAATTTGCTCGACAGGTGGATTATAGCGCGCCTTAGCGACACAATTGCCGTAGTAACTGAAAACCTCGATAAATACCATGCAAAGGATGCGACCGAACAAATTGAGAGTTTCGTTAACGACTTATCGCTTTGGTATATACGCCGCTCAAGAGATCGTGCCGGAGTTAACGCAGAAGACAAGAAGGATAAGGACGACTTCTTTAATATGACGTACTTAGTTCTGGTTAATCTATCGAGAATTCTAGCACCGTTTACTCCGTTTATGGCAGATCTAATGTTTACTAATTTAACAAAAGCTCCTTCGGTTCATTTAGCTGACTGGCCAGGTGAAAAACAATTAAAGAATATGCGCCTATTTTTAGGTGAGGAAAATGATGTAGAAAAATTGATGAAAGAAATGGAGTTGGTTCGTAAGATTGTAGAAAAAGGCCACTCGTTAAGAAAAGAAAAAAATCTTGCAGTAAGACAACCCTTAAGTTTGGCAACTGTCTATTCTGATGAGAAGTTTGATTTAAGACTCGTTAAATTAATAGAAGACGAACTTAACGTTAAAAAAGTTGTTTGGAAGAATAAAAGGAGTAAGGATGACGAACTTGGGGTTGAGCTTGATACCAAAATTACACCGGTGTTGGAAGAGGAGGCAAAGGTAAGAGAGTTGATACGAAAAATTCAGGAAGAGAGAAAAAGGTTAGGGGTCGATTTGCGTCAAGAAATTTTAGTAGAAAACGTATGGATTCCAAAAAATAAAAAATTAAGAGATCTGATTAGAAGAGTAACTCTTACCAGTGAACTTCAAGAAGGTCCTTTCCAGGTAAAAAAAGGACCCAAAAAAACTAAAATATGACCAAATCTCCGAGAATAATAACTTTAGACGGAACGGTTATCTTTTGCGTTTTTATCCTAACTTGCCTAAGCACATTTACCTTAAGGTCAATAATTCCAAGTCTTTACCCTTCATACTTTATGTATTTACTTTTTGCGGGATTATTTTTTTATTTTATTTTAAAGATAGACTTTGAGATAGTTGAAGCTTTTTCACACATTTTTTACATAATTAGTATTATTCTTTTAATTCTCCCCCTTATTATCGGGCAGGTCACCCGTGGAGCCATACGCTGGATACCGATCGGATCTTTTACTATTCAACCGTCCGAAATTGTAAGGCCGTTTTTGTTTCTTTTCTTAGCCAAGTATTTAACTACCTACGAAATGAATCTGAAGCATTTAATAAAAACCTTCTTTTTGTTCTTTATCCCATTTTTCTTAATTCTAATACAACCATCGTTGGGAGTAGCCATGTTAACAGCGATTGGATTTTTGGGTGTTTTATTGGCTTCAAGTATCGACAAAAGATATATTTTGGGAGCGTGTTTGTTTTTGTTTCTTTCCCTACCACTTTTGTGGCTGGTGCTTGCTCCCTATCAAAAACAAAGAATTTTTACTTTTTTAGATCCCTCATCAGACCCCAGGGGCGCCGGTTATAACAGTATTCAAGCAATGATTACCGTTGGATCGGGCCAAATTATCGGCAGGGGTTTGGGGGAAGGAATACAAACTCAATTAAAATTCCTACCCGAAAAACACACAGATTTCATATTTGCAGCAATTGCTGAGGAGTTAGGATTGATAGGAGCCACAGTACTCCTTTTAACACTTTTTATTCTTTTTTGGTTACTGATTGTAATTGTCGGAAAAGCAAAAAATCCTACAGCGAGAGCGTTTAGCACAGGAATTTTAATGGTTTTGCTTTCCGAATCCTTTATTCATATGGGTATGAACATGGGTTTATTACCGATAACGGGAGTGCCGCTCCCGTTTGTTTCTGCAGGAGGATCGGCTCTTGTCGGTACGGCAATGTCCGTCGCAATGACTTTAAATAGCAAAGCAGAATGAAGACTTGAACTTGTATACGCAATAAAGGTAAAATATCAGGATTTGTAATTTATGATTAAACAAAAGGATTTTGCAGTTATAAGAATTAATGGTAATCAGCACGCCGTTTCTGAAGGGCAAGAGATTTTAGTTGACAGAATATCGGCTAAGGATCTAAATCCCGATGTTCTTTTAATGGTTAAAGAAGAAAAAATTTCTATTGGTAAGCCAATCCTTAAGAATATAAATTTAAAGCTAAAAATAATTGGAGAGGAGAAAGGCCGAAAGATAGACATTTTGAAATATAAAGCCAAATCCAGGTATAGAAGAAGATTAGGATTCAGGCCCATCTACTCACGACTTAAAATTGAAAGGCTCGGCTAGCTAACTCCAGCCGGAGTTTTTACTTCAGGTACGCCTAAATTCTTATCAAAGATAAATATATCAATATATATCTTACCGAACTCTTGACATCCGTGAAAATATAATTTATAGTGATTTATCGAATTTTGAAATTTGTTTTTTTTTCTTTGACAGACTTTCTTTTTTAGAGAAAGTCTGAGAAAAGGTATGTCAAAAAAGAAAGCTGCAGGAAAGCTAACCCAACAAAAAAGGCCAAGACCTAAGTATTTAGGAGTTAAAGTATCAGACGGTCAAGAAGTCAGTGTGGGATCAATCCTGGTGAGGCAAAGGGGAACCAAATTCGGTGCCGGATTGGGCGTAAAGGTTGGACGTGATCACACCTTATTTGCAACTCAAAATGGAGTTGTGAAATTTACCCAAAAAACGAATAAAAAACTAGTTAATATAGTAAGTCATTAAGTAGAGATTTAAATTTATTTTCTTTGTCTGAGTTTTTTTTAAAAAGAAAGTCAGAAATGATTATGGCCGAAGAAGTAGTACAGTTATCGGTTGACGAATTACAACCAAACCCCTTACAACCGAGGGGTGCAATTACTCCGGAAAGTCTTGTAGATCTTGTCGATTCTTTAAAAGAGCATGGAATTTTAGAACCCCTTGTTGTTGCGAAAACTCCGGCCGGATATCAAATTATTGCGGGGGAAAGGCGCTGGCGAGCAGCAAAATTGGCAGGCCTCTCTCACGTTCCGGCAATTATCCGTGAAACATCTCCAAAGGGTATGCTTGAAATGGCATTGGTCGAGAATGTGCAGCGAATTGACCTGAACGCTCTCGACAGGGCTAAAGGATTTGAGCGGCTTCAAAGTGAATTTGGACTCTCAACTTCAGAAATTGCCGTAAGAATTGGGAAATCTGTGGCTTATGTTTCAAACTCGCTACGACTTCTAACTCTTCCCGACGCCCTTAAAGACGGACTACTTTCGGGTCTTATTTCGGAAGGCCATGCGAGGGCTCTCGCTGCAATAGACGATTCCAACTTAATGGTCGAAGCTTATAAGATCATTTTAAGAGAGTCGGGTTCCGTAAGGCGAGCGGAAGAGCTCGCCCGCAGAATGAAACACAAGGCCAAGCAAAGTATGCGCGGACGCGGGATTCGCCAGGACCAATTAAGGATGGTTTCCGAGGAAATCGACAAGATGCAGGAAGGATTGCAGAAGGCACTAAGTTTTAAGGATGATTCAAATAACGATACAACCAACGTAAAATTGGTCAGATCAAGGAGAGAAACAAGAGTCACCTTTTCATTTAAAGGAAGCCTGGAAGAAACAGAAGACAGACTTCAGAAATTATATAATAGTTTAACCGATTAGCTGCTTGCCAGGCTATATACCACCTTTTTTATAAAACCCGCACTTTGAGGAGGCCAATAAACAACCCAACCACGGCCTGTAATTTTATCTTTTGATACAAATCCCCAAGTTCTCGAATCCGAGGATGCGGGACGGTTATCCCCCAATACAAGATAGTGCCCCTCGGGTACGCTAACTTCTTCTCCGTTTTTCAAAAATGTACTGCCGCCAGTTTCCAGCGTTTCTGATAAATAAGGTTCATCCAGAACTCTTTCATTAATATAAACTTTACCGTCTTTTAACCCTACCTTTTCATTGGGTAGTCCTATGATTCTTTTGATAAATTCTTCTCCCGCTCCCCCTGGGGCTTCAAAAACAATTACTTCGCCTCTCTGGGGTTCTCTGAATCTATAGGTTAGTTTATCTGTAATAAGGTATTCTCCGTCAGGGAAATTTGGCTGCATGGAATCGCCCTTAATTTTATGAGGTTGCAATACCAGAAGATAAACGAACAAAAAAATCGCAATGGAGAACACTACGACTTCAAGAATGTCTAAGAAAAAAGCTGTTAACTTTTTGGTAAACATAGAGTTATTATATACTCATCATAAAGGATTTTTCCGGACTCTGGAATAGAATATTTGTATTTACAATAGCCGATTATTAGTTGAGTTCACATGTTCCAATGGGCTTCGGATAGATACTGGGTTTTCTTGGTTAGGACTCTTAAAAATTCATAGTTTTCTGTTTTTAATAAATTTCTTAACTCGCTTATATTAGTTACTCCCATATCCGCTAGTGTTCTTGACGCATGCCTCAGGTATTCGTTTATCCAAAAGGCCATGGAACACGCTTTTTCTTCGTAATACATGAGACCTGGTTTTCCTTCGGAGTAGTAAGTCCTGCCCGCGGCGTCGGCCCTTCTTTGTCTTAGATAAGGATTCTGAGACTCGATAATTTGAGTGACCGGACTTGCCGTTCCCGGATAGGGTTGACAGATTTTCCCCTTTTTATCTTCAACGAATAAATTTCCTGTTTCAAGGGTTCCTCTCACAAATTTTTGATTTCCAAGACAACAATCTATTCCGAGAATAAGCGCTGTTCCAATTGACCTTCCAATACCACCTTCGACGATTATTGAGGTTTGATTAAACTTCTTGTCTAGAGTAACTTCAGAAATATCTTCTAAAGTGGTGATTGCCATTCCGTTTATAGCCGAAGTGCATTGCTGACCGCCTCCGTGTCCGTAAATTAATCCGTCAGCCTTGATATCGCTATCTATTAATTTTACCGCCTGTTTCTTATCAGCAATTTGACCGACAAATATTTCTATCTTATCTCCAAAAGTTTGTCTTAACTCAAGTGCCGTATCGATAACTCTTCTATCAGAACCTATTGTATAAATCCGGAACGAACTGATTCCCGCCTCTTTAAAGAAAGCTTTGGCCACTTTTACTTCTTCTTTTGGATTTTCAGCTCCCAGCGCCGCGCCGATATTTCTGTATATCTTGGATTTCCTGTTCGATGATATGGGTAGCTCGTAGATTACTTTTCTGGCTTCACTTGCAAGTCTAACCCTTTTTTTTAAATCGCTGGCAAAAATACTGCTTCTGGGGATAAATGAAAGCATATGACCAACTCCCGCCATGACTAGCGTATCCCTCCAACCAGTAACGGGTGGCATTGCCCCGAGGCCTAATATTTTTCTTGGGTATTTGCCGACTTTATTAAAGAGGCCGTTTTCCAAAATTTCACGGCGGCTTAAAATTCTGTCAGAACTCATTTTTTTGTAACCGAGTTCCGAGATTGCGGGCGTCTTGGTAGCGGGAGAATCAGGATTTTTTATTCCTAAAGCCTGATCAACCGTAACTGAGCGTCGGTTAGAACGTTGCCGTATTTTGATTTTTTTCGATTCTATTTCATCAATAATTTTGTAGATCTTGTCGTTTTGATTTTGGTCAAAGTAAAGCGCTCTTTGTGCCAGTGCAAGCCGAATCCTTTCCGGACCCATCTGCCAGAAAGTAGGTAATTTGTCTTCCTTTTTAAGTTTGTTTAAATCTATATTTGTGAGGATTACTCCGATACTTGAAGAATTCTTACCTAATTTATATCTTTTATAAAACATATTTTCTTCTTTGTAGATAGGTGTAAATTTGTCTACCTTAAGATTCTGACTTCTATTTTGATCTGTTGAAAGGCACTCAAGCATATAAGCAAATTGAATAGCGCGCTGACTGAATTCTTCAAACCTAATCCTTTTCATTTCTTCTTCGTACGGTTCTCTTAATTCAAAAACAGGAAACGCCTTGTCTTTTTTTGGTCCTGGCATAAAGACTTTGTTAACTTTTTTAGAATTGATGTCTTGGTTCATAACAGTTTTCAAGGAAACCCCGATGTAATATCGGGGAGGAATTGAACACTGATATGTCATCCTCCTTCAGAGGGGACCGCGGACTTTAGTCCGCTGAGGATGTCATAACGCTTGGTTTTTAAGAAAAAAGTAAAAACCTCCCTTTTGGGGAGGTCTTAAGTTCCGCAATTCCCTACAACAATATCCAACAAATTTCAAATTTTGTCAATATATTTTAGTTTTAGTTATAGTTTTCAAATTAACACTTTGATATCATATTGGTGTTTGTGAGAAAGATATACTTTGCAACAACCAATGAAGGAAAGCTCGCTGAAGCAAGAAA
Source organism: Candidatus Woesebacteria bacterium RIFCSPLOWO2_01_FULL_39_61 (assembly GCA_001793155.1). Classification (GTDB taxonomy): domain Bacteria; phylum Patescibacteriota; class Microgenomatia; order UBA8517; family UBA8517; genus WO2-FULL-39-9. The sequence goes on along the minus strand of MGHI01000033.1, from coordinate 13,401 downwards.
AATTTTGGGAATTAAGATTCAAAGCGTTTCCTTAGAGATCGATGAAATTCAGTCACTTGATCCAGTTGAGGTGGCTGTTAAAAAAGCGATATCTTATTACGAAGCCCTCAAAAAACCGATTTTTGTCGAGGACGTGTCATTTTCTATTGTCACTCTGGGCAATTTACCCGGACCTTACATTGACGCTTTTATGAAGGCTTTGAGTAATGAGGGAATTGTAAAATTATTGAAAGGTAAAAAGGAAAGAGGGGTAGTTGCACAAGCTACAGTGGTATATGTTGATGGTAAGCAAAAACCTGAAGTTTTTGTCGGTAAGGTGGATGGAAAAATTGCCGAAGAACCCAAGGGAACAGGCTTTGGCTGGGATCCTATTTTTATACCTAATGGAGAAACAAGAACATTCGGAGAAATGGCTCTTGAAGAGAAAAACCAATACTCCATGCGGGCAAAGGCTCTTAAAAAATTTAAAAATTGGCTTCAAAATGCTAAAATCTGACCTTGGGCGTTTAGCTCAGTGGTAGAGCGCTTCGTTCACATCGAAGAGGTCGTTGGTTCAAATCCAACAGCGCCCACACCTTTTCCTTTTGAGTCCATCGAATTAAATATATCCTATAATTTGAAAATAACTTCAAAAAGTTCTATAATACAATCCTCGCACCTGAAAATTTAAACTATCGGAGGTTACTATGGACAAAGTTTTACTTGAGATACGGAAGTTCCTGAACGCTGTGTTGGTAATTGCAGTGCCACTTTTCTTCTTCGGCATAACTGCGCTGCTTATATCAACGGGTGCTGCCTATTGGCAATTGCTAGTCGATTTTATTAACGGCGAATTTTTATCCAGGCCTTGGTATTACGTCGGTTTGTTGAGCGCCTGGAGTCTGAGACTAGGCGCAACCGCTATTTTTGTTGTGATGATTCTCAGGATTTTGCTGAAAATCATCGAATGGTCCTTTCAGCGTTTTTTTACGTTGAAAACAAACGGCGGTTAGTATCCAACTGGGCGCGAGTGAGAACTCGGGGAAAAGCGTACTACGCTATCGGCATGTTGCATGCCAAAAAAGCGTTATAAGTTATAATTTTCCCCGAGTTCAAAAACATTAATTTTCTTCGTTTTTTTCTTGCTATACTTTAAAGAGAATGACTAAAATACTTAACCTTTTAGCCGTTATTATTTGGATAATTTTGGCTTCTTATCGGCTGAGGCAATCGATTGAGATAGGAGCGATTCTTCCTTTTTCGCTAGCTTTACAATCCGGAATTATTGCCTATTTTCTGGTCGTCAGAACCCCAAGTATAAAGACCGGACCTTTTTACCAACAAATATTTTCTTGGTTCGCGGTTTTTGCACCGGTTGTTATAAGAATTAAGGGGGATTGTTATGCAATTGGAGGGATAGTGGCCATGGTCGGAACTTTACTGACACTTTGGGCTCTCACTAGCCTGGGTAAGTCATTCGGCATCGCTCCGGCTGATAGAAAACTTGTCAAAAAAGGCCCTTATAAATTTATAAGACACCCGATGTACTCGGGTGAATTGATATCTCTTTTTGGGGGGGTAGTGGGGTGTATTTCCGCCTGGAATATATTTGTAGTTCTACTTATGTTTATTACATTCTACCTAAGAATTTCCTGGGAAGAAGCGATAATAAGCGGTTATGAGACATATAAGAAAAGGGTCAGATGGCGACTATTGCCTGGAGTCTGGTGACATCCTAATTCTTGAATGCTTGCCTATTCTAGGTATATCATGTGATTATGATTCCGGATGATGAACGTTGGGACGATTACCACAAAAAGACGCATAACCCAGAAGAACCGCACTCATTATATGCCGAGGAGAAAGAAAAACTTTTTCCAAGAGGTTGTTTGGTGGTAGAACTTGGGGGAGGAACAGGATCTGACTCTCTTTATTTTCTGAAACAGGGGCACAGCGTTGTTATTCTGGATATATCAGATTTTGCTCTTAAAACGGCAACGGAAAGAGCCGCTAAAGAGAACCTTGGTCAAAGATTGGCAACCCGTCAGGTTGATTTTGGATTACACCAGATACCCATTAAAGAATCTTCAGTAGAGATAGTCTATTCCCGCATATCTCTTCATTATTTCGGTTCAAAACACACCACAAAGCTTTTTTCCGAAATTTATAAAATGCTAAAGCCAGGCGGGACTGCATATTTAACTTTTAAATCGCCGGAGGACGTTGAGGAAATGGATTATCTTAGGAATGTCGGGGTCGAATACGAAGAAAACGTTTTTATAGAAAACGGACAGTTAAGAAGTCGTTTTTCTATTAATCAATTAACAAATATGCTGACAAACGCAAGAATTCCGAGTTTTGAAGTAAAACCTCAAAAAGAAACACTGAGGGATTATACCGGATACGAGTCTACACTTTTGGTTAACGAAGTCATAATAAACAAATCTCCAGTAGTAGGAGTACAAACGTCGTGATTAAAAAGTTTAGATTGATTTTCATATTAATATTCTTCTCATCCCTATTTCTTACTCCCTACGTAAATGCATCGCTAGATGGAAGAACAACCAGGGTTTTAACCATATCGAAAGATACCGAGGTTAAGAAGGACTTTTATATCGGAAGCGGCGAAGAAGTTGAAATATCAGGAAAGGTAATTGGGGATGTTTTAGTTTTCGGCGGACAAGTCTTGATTGACGGGGTTGTTGACGGCGATTTGTTAGCGTTTGGAGGGAAAGTAAATGTCGCGGGAGAGGTAACTCAGGACATTCGGGTGTTCGGAGGTGAAATCCGAATCAGCGGTCTAACCGGCAAGAATATAACAGCAGTTGGAGGCAATATAGAATTAAGTAAGTTAGCTCAAGTGGGTGGAGGAATTCTGGCTCTCGGGGGAGACGTCAACATTTCTTCCTTTATCCCCGGTGATATTACCGTATATTCCGGAAACCTAACCATAAACTCCGAAATCGGAGGAATCTCGGAGATTTATACCGGACAGCTTTATTTAACCGATAATGCCAAAATTGGCAGGGACTTCACCTATACCAGTGAAGAAGAAGTCCAAATTTCACAAAATGCATCTATCTCGGGGAGAATTGTCAGAAAAATTCCACCTCTCGCGATTGAGACCGGCCAAAAAGAAATTGCAGAAAAGATTTCTCAATTCAGAAATGTCTTTAAGATAATTCATGTAATTTCTATTTTAATACTTGGTATTTTATTCCTTCGGCTTTTTCCGAATTACACCTCAAAGGTTTCTGAGCTAATAGATAAAAAGACTTTCATTAGTATCGGCATGGGATTTCTGACTATTTTGGTTTTCCCTATTGTAAGCTTACTTCTTATCTTGACCATAGTCGGAATACCTTTCGTTTTATATATTTTGATTGTACTGGTTCTTTTATCTTATTTAAGTAAAATAATAATTTCTTTTTGGTTAGGTGAGAAGCTATTACGAGGATTTTTTAATAGGAATAAATACGCATCCTTATTTGTAGGATTATTATTATTATTTTTAGTTGGCTTTGTAAAAATATTGGGTCCTTTAACTCAGCTGTTTGTTTTAACCTCGGGTTTGGGAGCGCAGTTAATTTATCTTAAGGAGTTATACAATCGGGGGCGAAGAACCTCCACTGTCTAGTTTCTTATTCTTTCTCTCCATTTTTTCTACGAAATTCTTCACTTTCCAGGAGACGTACACTGCTGTCGGACCCAACGGAACTAAGATCAAAAATCCTTTATTGACGAAACCCATAAGAGCAAAAACTATAGATACACCTATGCCCAGAGTAATCCAAACATTGAGATTAGACTTCCGAGAGGTATCTTCCAGATTATCTACCCTTCCTTTTTTGAGCTCTTTAACGTTAACAATTGTTATGTCTTCTATTTTAGGGTTAGAAACATCTGGCTTCACTTTGCCCTCGATTTTTCCAGTACCCGGAATATCCGTCATGATAATTTCAGTATATCAAATTGTAGTAAAATTTCCCTGGCCCGTCAGGCCAGGGCTTTTAGCCCGAAAGAAAACTTTGGCTCTAAATAAATAACCAATGAATACATTGTCAAATCAGCCTCGCCAAGAAATGGCGAGGCTTTATTGAAATTATAGTAATCGATGACGTTCTTAGTATATGATTAGATAATGATAAAAAGGATTCTGATAATAATAATCTTGGGAACATTATTGGGATTAGCTGCTTTTCTAATTCAGGTAAAAAGGGGGAAAATAAATTTGCAAAATGCTCCCGCAGAAACAGTGCCCGAAGAGCAAACGGTAATTCCAACTCCCACAGAGGAAGAGGTCCTGCAAGGCAAGATTAGCCTCAACGTTACTAGTATTTCGCCCGGAGATAAAATTATACTCGATTCAGTTAGGTTGATTCTACCCGGGTTTGTCGTACTTTATAAAGATGATGGCGGTAATACCGATTCAATTATAGGTATCAGTGGCTTACTGCAATCTGGCGACAATATAAGGGTTGAAATCAAGTTGAACAAAAAACTCGTAAACGGAGAAAAAGTTTACCTAGGTTTACATTCGGATGACGGAAACGCTGCTTTCGACGGACCCAGAAAAGACATTCCGATTATGACAAGAGGGGCAATACCTGTAAGGAAAGAGTTTATTGTCGGATTTTAATGATCTGTCTAAGGCCCCTAAAAAAATGACTTCTAAATTAAGATTATTTGTTCCCTATCTTTTTTTAGTTGCCGTAGCTCTGTGGAGTGTTTGGCCGGTTGCTGCCAAAATAAAAAGCAGTCTTCCTATCGGACATGAGGACGTTCTTTTGACTTGGATAATAAACGAAAATATTGAAAAAATACCGAACGATATTCCGAATTTATTTAACGGAAATATTTTTTTCCCCTACAAAAACACAATGGCCTATTCCGACCTTTTTCTGCCTTCTTCGCTGATTAGTTTTTTCCCAGTGAAGATGCTGGGGAGTTATCTAGTAGCTTTTAATTTTTCCCTAATTCTGGGTCAAATTCTGACTGCTTTAGTAGTTTATTTGTGGTTTAAGGAATTAACCAAGGACACCAGTGCTTCTATATTGGGTTCCGTTGCTTTTATTTTTTCTCAGATTAGGATGCATTACTATGTTCATATACATACTTTCATCTTTCAGTGGTTATTTTTATCATTTTTCTTTCTATGGAAATATACCAAAGATAATAAACCCTGGAGATTGTACGCCGCTTCTATCTTTTTGATTTTACAATTTTGGGAAAGTCCGCTACCGGTTTTTTGGATATTTAGCTTCGCTGCAATTTTGCTTCTCCCTAAATTCGACAAACTGAAACAAAATCTCAAGCATATATTGCTGGCTTCGGCGATGGTTATTTTTGCTACCCTGCCTTTAATAAACGCCTATTATTCTGTATCCAACCAGTTTAATTATGTAAGAAGCATTCGTGAAGCGGCTCATTTTGCTCTATCACCTGATTCACTAATAACTACGTTTTTCAGTCCCGGACTTTTTGTCTTATCGGTTATTTCTATCGTCTTTTTAGTAAAGAACAAATTCAATAAAAAAGACATAGAATTAAAATGGATTTTGCCTCTTTTTTCAATAGGTTTGATTATGGCATTAGGACCGGTATTAAAATGGCAGGGTGGTACCGTAAAACTTTTCGGAAATATTTTCATCCCGCTACCCTACGGAATTTTTTATTATGTCATTCCTGGATTTGGTGCACTAAGAACGCCGTCAAGATGGCTTATTCTATTTGCTTTTTCTCTGTCTGCACTTATAGCTTTGGCACTCTCAAAATACAGGGGAAAATATAAAAGATTTTTGTTTCTTTTGGGACTTATGCTTGCAATATTCGGTGGTACGAGAATTCAGAAGGTTACTCCAATACCAAACACCGATAATTACCCCCCTGTCTATAAGTGGCTGAAGGATGCTGAGGGCGATGCCGTCTTGGAACTTCCCATTTATACGTCGGCAGACGGTTCAAAATATCCTTTGGAGTTTTACCGTATGCTTTACTCGCTTTATCATAAGAAGAATCTGGTAAACGGAGCTTCCGGATTTGATCCGCCCCCCTGGCAAAATCTCGTTAAGGATATTAGCGAAGTATTTCCAGATAGTATTTTGGAAAAAAGGTTGAGGGAAACTGGTGTAGATTATGTAATTGTGCATAAAAACCAGTATGGAATAGAAAAGCTCAAAGAGCTATCGATCTGGGTTGAGAAAAGAGTCGTTTATGAAGATAAAAATACGCAGGTCATTAAATTGTAAACGATTGCAACGAGCCTTAATTAGGTATACGATTTAAATATGAAATTTACTATGCCCAAACTTCCTTTTAAACTTCCGAAAGAGAAATTGACCCGGTTTTTTAAAAAAGGGTTAAGAAAAATTCTTCCTCAATCTTACATCTTGGTAGTTCTTATCGGACTTGCATTAGCTGGGTTTTACCCCTTTATCCCTAAACTTACCTATTGTTCAAGTTTGTTCGGAGAAACATTTTGTACGCCGTTAGGATTTTTTGTTGCGATGCTTGGCAGTATCCCTGGGTATTTAATTGTCGGTAATGTTCTTAAATTTTTGCCGGCCATACACCCTATCTGGTCAATTTTATTGGTAATAGTAGTATCTTATGTCTTTTATTACTTTTTGGGATTAGTGCTAGAAATCTTCTTCGATAGGTCGCGTTCTTCCCAGGAAAAAATGAAGCTGATTATCGTTATAGTCTTCTTTTTGCTGGCTTTTTTGGCTATTTCCTTTGCTTAAAGGTTAGAATTTAGTGGAATGAGGAAAATCATTTTAAGCTTACTTATTTTGTTTATCTGTTTTTTTGTTGGGTTTAATTCAGTAAACGCTCAAGACTTTGCAGATGAGTATGTTATCCAAAACTTTGAAAGTGAAGTTACAATTGAAAAAAATACAGAGGTCTTTGTTAAGGAGACGGTAACTGTAAATTTTCCCGATCCCCGACACGGAATTTTCAGAATTATTCCCGTTATATATTCTGCCCGGGGCAGAACTATACGAACACAGTTAAATGTTATAAGTGTTACCAATGACGATGGCGTGTCTTATCCATACGAAACTTCGCGTCTTGGTAAAAGTATACAAGTTAAAATAGGTGATCCTGACGCAACAGTTCAGGGTATTAATATCTACGTAGTAACTTACAAAATCAAAAAAATCCTTCAGAGATTTGAAGGTTATGACGAATTTTATTGGAACGTGACGGGGAGTGAGTGGGACACGGATATATTAAACGCCCAGGTTAAGGTATCTTCTCCGTATGCAGCCATAATAAAAGTGGACTGTTTTGCCGGATCATTCGGTGGATCGGACAAGTTTTGCAAAAACAGTTTCAGCGGTGATTCTGCATATTTCAATTCGACTACAGAGTTGGGATCGGATAGAGATTTTACAATTGTCGTTGGCTTTGATAAACAAAGTAACCTGGTTTTTCCCAGCGTTCTCGAAGCAGGTGTTGAAAATTTTCTCGACAATTGGGCTTATCTTCCCAGCGTAATTCCTCTCGTTTTGATGTTTATGCTTTGGTACAAAAAGGGAAGAGACAGGCGGTATATCTCAGATACTATTTATTACACACCCGAAGACAAAGGTGAAAGGAATGTCAGGATATTTGAAAAAAATAACATACCGTTTGTTTACCATCCGATTGAGGATTTGTCTCCATCTGAAGTAGGAACAATTATCGACGAAAAAGTTGATATACAAGATGTTATTGCGGAGATCACAGAACTAGCTAGACTGGGATTTTTGGAAATAAGAAAATTTGAAAAAAAGAATTTATTAGGAAGCAAAATAGACTTTGCTTTCATTAAAACCAAAATAACCGACGACGAGGAACAAAAAGATAAATTAAAAGACTATCAAAAATATCTTCTTAACGAAGTATTTCGATCCACAGCAGTGCACAGGAGTGTGAAAAAAGCAGAAGATTTTTTCAAAGGAAGCGATATTTATCTTAATGAAGCCAGAAAGCTTTTGGCAAAAAGGGAATATGTTCTACTGTCCGGACTTAAAAATCATTTTTATGAGGGTTTACCTGTTTTTAAGCAAAAGCTTTACGAACGCTTAAAGACAGAAGGATTATTCGCTGATAATCCCGAGGGAACCAGATTAAAATGGATTTCGATTTTTATCCTTCTTGATGTTATTTTTGGATTTTTGCTTTTCAGTTTCTATGGAAGTACCGGAAACTTTGGTCCGATTATAGCCTTGGCAATTTTCAGTATTCCTACACTTTTATTTGCACTATCTATGCCTAGAAGGACAGCTAAAGGGTATTCGTTTTTTAGGCAAATTACCGGACTAAAGTGGTATCTTTCCAAAGGAAAGTGGCGCCACGAACAGGCCGAGAAGAAATTATTTATCGAAGAAATATTGCCATTAGCCATATCACTTGGAGTTATTAATCAGCTGGCTCGGGATATGAAGGATTTGGCCATTGCGCCGCCTTCTTATTTTGCTGGAAGCAGTGCCGCACTTTTTGCTTCTGATTTTTCGACGTTCAGAGAAACCAGTTCCAAAAGCTTTTTATCAACTCCTGGCGGTAAATGGTCGGGTTCATCGAGCTGGTCCGGTGGATCAGGTTTCTCCGGTGGATCATCAGGCGGAGGATTTGGTGGTGGCGGCGGCGGAAGTTGGTAGCCTTAATCGTACTTTCTTTGCCAAAGAAAGTACGGGAAAGAAAGTAAATACGAGAGAATAAAATCGGAGAAAAGACTTCAAAATCAGACAAAACTTGGCAAAGAAAATTCTAAAAAACAAGCTGGCTTGATTTTTTGATATAGTTTGTGATACTTTAATATTAGTGAGAAGAATTTTCGCTATTTTTTTTGCGCTTCTTTTTTTATACCTTTTTTTAAGGGCATTTGAGGGCTACACAATCGCTTCCCAAACTCTTTCGGAGGGTGAGGAGTCTCAGGCCAAGGCTAAACTGATTTTCTGAGGCATTAGGTTTTTCCACAGAGCAATAAAAATCCCCCGGTTAGGTATCACATTCAAAAAGTATCTTGTTTGTGACCCCAAACGGGGGGAACTTAAAGTCAGAATCGCTATTTTCAAGCTTGCTTGATTAAGCATGTTCTAGCTTTATCTATATAGTTATTTGAATAGCTTAATAATGTCTTTAGCTATTAAAAGCATAAAGGCGATTATTAAAACCAGTGTAAAAATGACTTCCACAATTTGGGATGCCATTTTTGACTTTGGTGTATCACCAAACACTCCACTTAATATGGATAGAAAAGTCTTACCACCATCAAGCGGTGGAATCGGAAGAAGATTTAAAAATGCTACTCCGATATTCAGGCTTAACCAAAGCACTAGCAAACCGACAAACACTCCATTCTCACTAAGCATTTGCTGCCCCACATCAATAATCCCGATCGGACTTAATATTTCAACGTCCGAAGCACCAGATCCGGAGAGAAGCGATCCGATTATGTTTATAAAATCGGCTAAAAAAACGACAAATCCGGAGAGTGCTTCCTTGGGTCCGGCAAGAATTGTGACAGTTGCCAAAAAAGCAAAAATATTGCTTAGTGGTCCGGAGGTATATACAACTATCCGTTTGAGAAAGTGAAGATTATTGAGTTTCTCATCATCCAGTTGTACAAAACCTAAAATAATCCACGGTGTAAATGTAATATCAATATTTTTATACTTGAATTTAAACTTCGGCCAAATCGGAATTCCTATGTTTATAGTTTTTATAGGTACCTTGCAGATTATCGCGCTAACCGCATGGCCGAACTCGTGGATTGTGACAACCAGACCTATGGTTGCCGTAATATAAAAGAAATTCAAGATGTTCATTCATTACCTCCATCAGGTTTTGAAAAGAAGATGTCTTTGAAAGTAACTCCGATAACGAGTAGCAGGAGCCCTAGCGTCATGGCAATTTGAATAATGTTGCTGACTGATTTATATAAGTCAAAACGACCGAATAAAAAGTCAAAGATTTCAACAACCACTCGGCCTCCGTCTAGAGGGTAAAGTGGGATTATGTTAAAATATGCAACACCCAGATTAAGTAAGATCCAAAGGGCAAGTATACCTTGCCAACCTCTATCGAAAGCCACGAAACCCAGCTGAAAAACACCTACGGGTCCTGATAGATTGCTTAACCTGCTTTTCCCTTTAAAAATATTTAAAAACCTTAAGAAAGTTTCTTTTATTAGGATTATCGATCCAAGAAAACCCTTTAATCCGGCAAAAATTGTGGCTGATAGAACTACAATTAGGAGGTTAAAAATAACTCCCGAAGCAATAACAATAATTTTTGCAAGAGGCTGTAAAGACTTCATTTCTTCTTTACTTACTTGAACGCCTCCGGTTATGATCCAGGGTGAAATTTCGACTGGAATATTAGCTAGATCAAAGTTTAATTTAGGGACTATGGGTATCCCTATGAAAATTCGATCAACTTTTGCTCCAAAAAGGATTGCTGTGATTGCATGACCAGTTTCGTGCACTTGGATGACAAGTGCAATTAGAATAAATACGACAACAAAGGTAAAGATAGTCTTCATTCATAAACTCCTATTTAGATTGTCAATGTACTTAAATTATTTTTTCCAGTTCTTTTTAACCAAGCTGCAACGAAAATAAAAATGAAATTATACTCTCAACGCAAATTACTAATTTTAGTTGTTTTGTATATGTTTCTTACTTCTTACTTCCTACAATGCGAAGCAGTGCCAAGCGAACCTCTCTCATCTATTTTTAAACAAGTTAATAATAGATGTAAAAGGGGGATGGAGCTTTGTTAGCCTTGGCAGTAATGAATAAATCATTAAAGGCTAAATCCGCCCCATCCCTTGAACATCAAGATCTCATAAAAAGGTTACATCGACCGCAGGTCGCCGGCTTGCCTCCAGACATCGTAGTCTGCGTAAAAAATGGCGATCGGCAATCGCGAACCGTTTTGTGTAAACCAGCCCATGAACGGCCGGTTAAATACTAGTGGTTGGGGTTCATCGAAAGATACTCCCTTGCGCATCGCAATTCCTGTTGCGACTTTTGCCCGGGCACCTTCCCGATTCATCTTGAGCTTGAATTGCTGGTAAGCTTCAGAGATAAACCATTTTTGATTCCCGGCATCGATGGTCTCGGCACCTGTCAGAAAGCTGATGTCGGGCTTTAAATCGATGCTTATTTCCGGCACTTGGACGGCAGTGAATTTGCTATAAGATTGCAACATTCCTTTGCGCATAGCAGAGAAGGCAATTCGGATCATATCCAGGCTGCCGGTGGGCAGAGAATCAGGCATCGTCAGCCACAAAGAATCGCCGCTTTTCGTGAGTAACTCGGCAATTGTGGTTTGATCCTGCATTTTATAAATGCGTCGGTTATTTTCCTCAATTTCAAAGCCTTCATGCTCTTTGTAGTCCTGCGCGTAGATGTTGCACAGCGTTCCCTGTTTCAGCCACTCGACAAGCATGTCGAGGATACTCACGGCCCCGATTCCGTTTAACGGACCTGCAAACATTTTGTCAAAACCGTTCTCGTCCAGATAGTTATTGAGAACGTTCCAGTCGGTGGAAGCTTTGGACTTGAGATGTTGTAGAGCCCGAACGTCATTCTTGAGACGGCGGTAAAGCTCGAAAACGATAGTCTGTTCTGGACCATAAGCTATCCAGGAACGATCTTTTCCCAGGAACTTATCCTCCAGTGCTTGTAATGCGTGCATTATAGTTATAACATCGATTGCTTGTGTGTTCATTTAATATTCTCCTTCCAACCTATGTGGTTTATTTATAGATTTTCAAGCGAGCCTGACGGTTCTTTCCAGGAGTCGTAATCTGCCCAAAACACAGCCATGGGTAGAAGTTCCAAACCCTTTTGTGTGAACCAGCCCAAAAACGGTCGATCAAGGATTAGCGGATCTGGTTTTGCAAAAAACGCTTCCATTGTAACAGCAATTCCAGTTGTGACCTTTGCCCGTGCCCCTTTCTCATTCATACGGAACTTGAAGCGCTGGAAGGCCTGGGTGACTCTCCATGGCACATCGTTCGTATCAAACGTCCGAGCGCGGAGAAGGAAATTTAAGTCGGGTGTAACGTCCAGGTCGACCTTTGGAATTTGAATTCCTGAGAAGTGATGATTAATACTGCCTTCTTCGGACATTACCTTGACGGCTGTTTCAAATAAGTTGAAACCAAGCAAATCAGGCTGATTAGCAGTTGGCAGCAAAAGCCAAAGTGTGTCCTCTGATTTTGTATAAAGTTCAGCAAGAGTACCATAATTGGTAGTGTAAATACTCACGCCCTGTTTTGGAATTTCAAAACCAGGATACTCCCGGCCATTTTGGGCGGTAATATTTACTAATTCAGCCTCCACGAACCACTCGACCATTTTATCGAGTACTGTTGCAACACCAACAGAATCTTCGGGATTAAAGGGCTGGAACATTGGACTAAAACCTTCTTCAACAAGAAAATCATTGAGTTCCGTGTAGAATTTGGATCCTTTGGCTTTCAAACCGCGAATTTGGGCTAAATAGTCTTTCATTTGTTGGTAGAGCGTAAAAAGACGCTCTTGTTCGTCATTTTGCGGTTCCCATTCCCGGTTTTCGCCGAGAAATTGGGCTTCGAGCTGCGCAAGACACTTGAAGATTGTTACTGCATCAAAAGCTTGTGTGGACATATGTCTCCTTTTCATATGCATGAACTAAGATTATGATCGATCAAGACGAGAAATCATTATTCTACGATCTAATACCTCCTATATTCCTTAACTAATGCGTGCAGTGTCGATGTATTTTTTTGACACAGGCTGCGCTAAATGTACTGGGAGCATATACGCTTAGCGCAGCCGGTGTACTTTAAGATCTTTCAGTTTTCAATGTGCGAAATTATAAAAAAATAATTAGGTTGCTTTAACCTGATATTTAAAAAATTTAAAGGTTTATTACCTTTTTTCTACACTCAAAATATTTAAGCGTACAAAAAAGATATGGTGCATGGAGAGACCGGGAAAGATTAAGAAAGTTGATTCCACAAGCTTAAGTTTGTGGAACTTTCCGAATCAGTCGGCCTCTCCATTGGGTCTAATTTACCCAGGCACCAATATTAAATTGTTATACTTCAAGAGAGAGGTTAGGGTGTAGGATTATTCAACTCGTTATTTTAATGCGCTTGAAAATATTCCATCGAGCGATTAAAAACACACCGAATCCTACTACTACTCCGATCAGAAATGAACGTATTAGGGGGTCGTCTATTAGGATTAGGGTAACGATAATTCTCACCAGCAAAAAGATACCTCCTGTCAGCAGAATAATCAAGGCTATGATATGGAATACTCCAAAGGATCCATGGACATCGAAAGCAAATCCATTATCGCCATCCGGAAATTTTTCCATTAGCATTTTTATCACTTCCCATAGAAGTGAATTCAAAATCCCAAACGTGCATAGAGC
>MGHI01000032.1 GCA_001793155.1 Candidatus Woesebacteria bacterium RIFCSPLOWO2_01_FULL_39_61 | reverse complement strand
ACCATACCAAAAGAGCACACCTAGGTCTTAACAGGAAAACACCCAATGATATTTTGAAAGAGTACCAAGTGACGGATATTTAAGTAAACATACCGACTAGATAAATATTATTTCTTCTGGTGTGTCTCTGTATAACCCGGGAAGAAGTCTGTTTTTATTCCCCTAACTTTCATTTTCAAAAGCATTTTTTTGAAAATTTCAACCATAGGTTGCGGGCCCGAAATATAATAAATCCTTTTTTCCCAGTCCTGAACCCTTTCCTTAATCTTTTTTTCATCCAGGTATCCTTCTTTTTCGGTTATTATGTAATCGGTTTTAATTCCCACCTTTTCTGCTTCGTCAAAAAGATCTTTAAAGGCAATATCTTCTTGTCGTGAATTTGAATAAAGAACGTGAATATCGCGAGATTCTTTTTTATCGAGTAGATATTTTGCCATACTTGCAAAAGGAGTTATTCCAATTCCTCCTGCTACAAATGTAAGGGGAATGGATTTGTCATTTGGAAGCAGAAACTCACCGGCGGCATCCATTGCCACAATTTTGTCGCCATTGTTAAAATTTTCGAGAGTTTTTTTGAAAGAACTTGTGTCTTTTTCAGGAATTTTCGTAGCAATCATAATGTATTCTTCGGTTGGTGAGGAGGCAATCGTAAAGTATCTTCTTACCCCTTTTGCGTCAGAATTTCTCTGTGGCAGAGTCCAGTGCATAAATTGACCTGGTTTAAAATCAAAGTGTATATCCTTTTCAAAGTAAAAAGCGAATGTGCTTTCTGCAAGTTTTTTCTTAGCCTTTAAGGTCAGGGTTGTTCTAAAAGGAGAAGAGATCATATAGAAAAACACGTTTCCTGCAAGAAGCGCGAGTTCAAGGGTGTAGCCGACTCCCAAATATTGTTGGAAGGAAATAAGTGCGATCGCAACGAAAACCGCGTAAGCCATTTGTTTGTTCGTTTCAACGGGAGAAGTTAAAGGCTCAATCAGCATGACAGTTGCAAAAAAGACAATGGGGGAATATATCAAAAGGCTTACTACATCTAATCCCGAGAATGCTAATGCAATAAGATAAACAACCAAAAAAGTTGCAACCAAAGTGAATCTTTTAACTTTTGCAAGGATTAAAAATCCTCCAAGTGTTGTGAAGAAAATTAGGGGCAAATTTCCTACCCACCACGACGCCCCGAACCAGCCTAAGATTGCCGCTAAAGTAACTGCCAAGGCCGCGGGGTTGAAAACATGCCTTTTTTTAATAGCCAGAATATATTTTGAGGCCGTTGCCAAGAGAGCTAATAGTGTTAACAAAACAATATGTCTTGAAAAATCAACCGGCCCGACGATTAAGGAAAGAATGAGGGCTGTAATTGTCGCGGATTCCTTGTTTATCACAGCATTAAATATTTTTGAAAACATCCGGTTTAGAAGAGCGCTGACAATTACCAAATATAAAACTTGTAAGGCTATATCAAGAGGATTAAAAGGAAGTATTCCAAAAAAACTTTCAATGACAGCAATAATAATATAGCCAAGCAGGACCAAGAGGGCCAGCCGATACATCGTGATACGATTCAGAAGGCTGGATATGTAAGTCATATTTTATACTACCACGATTAAATAGCCCAAAGATTATCTAGGCGTTTAGAATATAGCGCCGTAGCAAACCATGTCCAATTTTGATCATAATAGCTTTGTGTAATTTTATTCGGATCCGTCTTTTCAAATAGTTTAGTGTACTCGTCTGAAAAAACTTCCTTTGCCAAATCGGGATTTGTAACCATAAATACCGATAGCGGGCCGCTGTTTGTTGCTTGCCCGGAAAAACCTGCGACCATTCTTCCGTCAAGAGTGTATACAGAATTAAATTTATTTCTGTTTCTCCATTCGTTTACAAAAAAGGGGTTCGCTTTCCTTAAATATTCAAATGATCTTTCATCCTTAAACCAATAATAATCGAGTGCGATTCTCCAAAAGACTCTGAACGCATCATAACCGTAAAAGTCAGGTTCCCCACTGACATGGGGAGCGGCCGAATTTATTTCTCCGTTGGTATTTACGGAAACCCAATTGGGTGGAAGGTGGGCTGTATTTTCGCTTTTGTTACCTATTCTATCCAAGTAAAGATATGAGCTGTCGGCGAGCTTATTCCAATCATGAGTAGTGTCTACTTTAGCAAAAATTTTGTAACTTGCAGGTGAAAAATATGAAGGATTTACAATATAAACATCATCTACTTTTGAGTTCGGGGAAGAGATTAAAACTTTCTCATCGTTAATAGTCACAACCTCTTTATTCCAAATATCTCTTAAAATAGTAAGCGCTTCAATTAAATATTTATTCTCGTCCCACTTTTTAGAAGCAAAAATTAAGCTTAAAGCGATATCTTCATCCGCATCTGAGGCGCTATTAGAATCTAGAATAGTTTCCTCCTGACCGGATTTTCCCCAAAGCCATGACAAAAGCATATCGTCTCCCCGATGCTGCATATGATCCTTTGTCCATTTCCATACACCGTCAAACGTCTCTTTGTCGTCCATAAAAAGAGCTCTGAGCATGGCGTAGGACTGTCCCTCCGAAGTAGTAACATCCCTTTCTGGGTCAATTGTCTGCCCGTATGAATGAATAAAATTCTTTTTATAGTTCTTCCAGGAATCAGTAAGATAAATACTTTCCAAGCTATTTCGTTGAAAAATACTCATCCAGTCACCGTTGGTTGAAATGTAGTTTTTAAAATCCAGATATGAAGTAGTACTTTGAGTCCAAGTTACCACTTCATGAGAATTATTCATCACGTCTTTTAAATAATCTTGTGTTCCTTCTCCAATTTGTTTAAGCATCTCATGAGATAAAGTTATATATTCAATTTTTCGAAAATCATTTTTATATTTACCTTCTTTTATTTCCGGATCATAATAGATTTTCCAAAACCAATCGGCGTTTGGAAAAACCTTGTTGTTCACAAAACCTTTCTCTTTCAAATCGACATACATATAATTATCTATTACCATGTAGGCTTTTTCGGGAACGTTTTCTTTAACCCATACCAATGCTTTTAATTGTGGATTGGTTTCATTTCTGGTGTACTGACCATTATGATTGGTCAGTAAAAGTGCCGGAATTGCAACCAAACTCAAGATAATAGCTCCTTTATATATTTTCAAATTGCCTAAACTTATCTTTTGGATCAAATATTCGTAAACCTCTCCGATAAGTAAAGCGAAAATCGGAATTAAAGGTACGATATAAAATCCGATTATGAGCCCACCCCTAATTAGAAAAACCACAAAAAGAAGTCCGAAAATAACAGGTGCTCTGAAAGCCTTATTTTTTATGCTTAACAATGATCCAAGAATTAATGAAGCTCCACCTAAAATTACCATGATTTTATCTTTATTCATCCATTCCAATACATTTCCGTAAAAATCGCTGCCTTTTGTCCAAAACGGCAAGCTAGCTCCTCGAGTCATTTGCCATTTAAAGCTGGTTAACATACTTACGTGTTCTTTAGTACTACCCAAAAACCCTACAGGGAAAAACTCTTTTTTAAGGACGGCGTATAAAATATAAGTCGACATAATGCTAAATGAGATCAATAAAAAACCCGTTATGGCGAAGAGTCTATTTTTGTAAGACGTATTTATATATATCAGGTAGAGATAGAAAGGTAGAAAAAATATTGCATTTTCTTTGGTTAATACGGCTAAACCAAAGAGTATTGAACTTAATAACACTCTACTTAACTTAAGGTTTTTAACAACAAGAACTGCACTGGAAGCAAAAACCCAGAAAGTCATAATATTATCCAGCAATACCCGCCTTTGATAATAAATACCCAAAGGCGAAAACGAATATACTAAAACACTCAAGGTTCCTACTTCCTTTCTTCCTGAAATCTTTTTGGCAATAAAATAAAGAAAAAGGGTTGTTGCTAAGTGAAGAATCAACATAAAAACACGACCGGAATTAATCGACGGACCAAAGGTAAAAAACCCTCCTGTTAAAAAAACCCATACTGCAATAAATATCCATCCTACGGGAGCATGATCATACCAGTAAGTGTACGGGGCAACTTTCCCTTCGCGAAGAAGGGACCATGCTTGTGACATATAGACCCCTTCGTCGTTCTCATAGTAGGGAAACCCAAACATATTTATTGCGTGGGATAGTCCCGACACCGCCAAAAGAAATAAAACAAGCAACAGCTCATTTTTGTCTTCAAAAATTTTCATCAATTTCTTTCAAGTAGCGAATTTTTTCTGTGAATATTTAAATGAGTTGTTTTCTCCCATGAATTAGAACTTATTAAAAATCTGACTAGAGATCTACCTGCGGAAAAAACTAGAAGTGCCATGTAAGGAAAATAGGAAGCTATCACCTTTACTGGTAAATACCAATAAAATTTATAATTATACGTTTTGGTAAATTCCCTTAATCCAACTATCTGGACCAGAATAATTGCACAAAGAATATAGAAAGGCACGTAGGTTATAATCGCCGTCACAATAGGAGTTTGTTGAATTAAAGTGGTCCATAATCCAAAGGGTATATAAAAAAAGAAAAGAAGGGGAATAAAAGGTGCAAAAAGCATATAAAAAGTTACTAACTTTTGTCTTATGAGCGGTAACTTTAACCAATCACCTTTAGCTAGTATCTGTAAAAATCCTTGGTTCCAACGGGTTCTTTGTCTGACAAAACTTTCAACAGAATTCGGTGTTTCTTCCCGGGTAACAGATTTTTCATCGTAAATTATCTTTATTTTCGCACCAGCTAAAGACAGCCTAATGGCGATATCCGCGTCTTCCGTCAAACATGTTTCATCCCACCCGTTTATTTTATTTAAAAATTCTTTTTTAATAAAAACGCTATTGCCTCCGAGTAAAGTTGTTCTTCCATGGTCTGTAAAAAAATTAAGACCGGACTTAAACCAAAGATAATATTCCATTATGTTTAGCGGAGAAAACCAGTAGCTATCGTAATTCATAAGCTGAACACCGGACTGGACTACATCAACTTTACTTTTCTGCATAACCGTATTTACTATGTTGTATATATCGAGATAGGGTTCATCTTCCGCATCGAAAATGGTTATTATCTGATTACGGGCGTGTTTTAAGCCAAAATTCAGACTAATTGGTTTATTTATCGGATGTGAATCAACCAAAACTACAACTTTAATATTTTCATTACCCAACCTAGTAGTAATTTTATGAGCTTTTTGTATAGTTTCTTTATCATCGTGCCGTACAACAATCAATATTTCTTTCAACCCATCCGGATAATTGATTGAGTTAATTGCGCGGATCGTATCTTCTATAACTGTTTCTTCATGCCGAACCGGAACTATTGCTGTAAATGAATATCTTTCTGAGAGGTATTTTTTAGGGGCTTTTCGTAATTTTATACTTTTTGGATTTTCCCAGGCATACAACATCCATATCAAGGTTATAGTTCCGTGGACAGTAAGAAACACAGAAACAGATAACAAGATGAGTTGGGTTAAATTTAAATGCATGAGAATCTTTTTAGGAAGTAATGAAGGTTACTTAAAGATGAAGTTATGAAAAACTTAACTCCTACTGAGCTTCCTTGGTTTCTCTTTCTGGAACTGATTATCATCAATCCTTTAGAGAACTTTTATTGTATAACACCCTTGCAATTCTTTCCATATTTTTGATACTTTTCAAACCATTTCTTAAAGTATCAGCGAATTAGTTTACATCAGAGTATTTCTTCAGTACAGGTAAAAACGAAGCCATTGCAAAGAAAACGACCTCCTGTTA
>MGHI01000031.1 GCA_001793155.1 Candidatus Woesebacteria bacterium RIFCSPLOWO2_01_FULL_39_61 | reverse complement strand
AAGAGCACACCTAGGTCTTAACAGGAAAACACCCAATGATATTTTGAAAGAGTACCAAGTGACGGATATTTAAGTAAACATACCGAATTTAACGCAGCAGGCTACAATCATGTTAACTGATTTGTAGCAGGCTCCAACCTCGAACCTGAAGCGAGAATATTATAAGATGCTGGGTGCTAGATTTTAGATATTAGATATAAGGCTCAAGATTTATGATTCAGGATTTTAGAAGTAATTTAGTGCTTTGACCGGATATAATCACAATTTGATCGGTTTTGAGCTCTTGTTTTTAATAACGCTAAGTTGTAAAAATATTGTTATGTCTGACACTAAATTACTCCAGTCGATTCTAGACAAAGTATCATTCTTAGATAGGAAAGTTGATAATGGCTTTAAAAAAGTTTATCGGCGTTTTGATAAAACAGAGAAAAACTTAACTAAAAGAATCGACAAAATAGGTTTGCAAATTGCCAATCTGGAAGACGACTCCCCCACCATTGAAGAGTTTGATGGCTTAGAAAAAAGAGTTACTAAGTTGGAAAAACAAACTGCGTCAGCTTAATTTTCATTATCAAGCTTCATTTCCGAAACTTAAGCGAGTTCTGCGAAGCAAGAAATTGGAATATAGTATTTGGTATTTAGTATACGGCGAGTAGAACTTAAAATATCTACTTTCTGTAAATATCGTGGGTTCCTGTTTTGTGAAAGACAACCTCATTCTTATTAATAAATTCAAATATAATCCTATACTTACGATCAACTGAAAATGACCAGAAACTCCTTAATTTTCCTGTAAGCTTATGTGTTTTGAGCGCCGAATCGAAAGGGTTTTTCCGAAATAGTTTTTCTTTTAATTCAGCTTCTAGCTTTATTGATTTTGGAAGTTTTTTATACGAGGTTGCAAATTGAGAAGTGTAATATATTTTCACTACTTACATGCTAACGCAAACTTTTAAGAGATTTAAGAACTTTAGCCTTTCCGCTCGCAAACTCAAGCCTGCTTTGCTCTAATTCTCTAAGAAGTTTGTTGTCGTGCCACTCACGGATTAAGTGTCTGAAAAATTCGCTTTTGCTGGCAAACTTGCCGCTTTTGACACTTTCATCAATAATATTAACCATTTGTTGCGGTAAAGAAATATTAATTACTGCTCTCATGTTGTATAAACTGTAATACAAAATGTGTACAATGTCAATATATTATAAATTTATTACTCCAACTCTGAACCTAAAGCGAGATTGTGCTGGTTGTAAGAAGTAGGATGCAGGAAGTAAGAAATACGATTCAGGATTTACTATTCAGGATTTTGAAGTGAGTAATAAAACAAAATAGCTGAATTTGTGGGAAAACTTAAGCATGAAGATTTAATTTTGATCGGAATTGTGTAATGGAGATAAAAGCACTTCATTTACTTGTAGAGTTTAAGAACTAATCCGTAATCAGCATTTTTGTCCGTACCAACAACCTCTATTGGTACTTCAGTAAACTCCTGAGTATCCTTGTCATACAATTCATAGGCAATTTTACTTCCAGGTTCTATCTTTTTATCCTGATAATACAAGAATTTGTAAGAATCGGGATGCTGCAGGTGGGAATCATTAAACTCTTTATCATTCGAACTAACTGTACAAATAACTTCAGGCGTACCATTTGCAATGTATTTTTGCCCTATCTTGATAGTTTTATCCGGATAGTATCCAATATTACTTATATAAATTAAGTCGGGTTGAACATTACCAACTAGTAGATCTAGAGTATGTGCATCACAAATAACCTGCGTAAATTTCACCCTCCTTGCTTTATCTTGCAGTGCAATGTAGTCCTCTTCTTTGGTAATAATATCCCCCACCAATCGGTTATATCTTGTTTTTTTATTAAAACGAACCCTTGCAAATCCTCCCCATGTTTCATCGTCTAAATTAACAAGTTCCGGTTCTTCAAACATCATATTGAAAAAATTTTTTGCTTCTGGTGATAGATAGGGTTCTACTTTTTTGTAAATGACTTTATCCCAGATTAGTTTGACAATATCATTTTCCCGGCTATTCACCCAATTTCCGAATAATTTCATATAATCATCCATATCCAAAACGCAAAGAGCTGCGTGCCTTAATTCCGAATTAAAAGCAGCGACTGGAGAAATATCAAAACAGCAGACCTCCTCGGCACCGCCATTTACAAAAGCATGGGCAAACTCTCCGCTTCCGGAAACTGTTAAAACTTTTTTGCCTTCGAAGTTTAATCCCATTAACGTTTCCAATGAGTCTGAAGAATTTAAATAGAATGAGTTTTCCTGCGGCACCCCCCATCGATTTATCTTACTTTTTTTTATTTCTTTGGTCTGCATAAGATAGTCGGGTATTTTATATCCAAAATCTGCTAATGACTCATATGAAGTACGAACGTTAAGAACAGTTTTAGCTGGTGTTAATTCGGCTACTTCCGTCATTTTGTGGTAATAGTTTCAGCATAGCAGATGTTTATATTGCATTGAAAACATTACTTATAATAGATGTGGATATACAACTTACTAACTCGAAAAAGATTCAATACCCAAAGTAGCTGAATTTGCGGGAAGTATTAGATGTTGAGAGTTTTTACTTCGTGCTTAAGTTGATTAAATTCTTTTCTTGATGGAGCATCTGACAAATCCGCTTTGATTCCGTTAATATCATCCTTCAAAAATCCTATTTCAGTTTTTATTTCCTGTCTTTCTATTTTTTGCCTCTGAAAATCCTTTATCCATTTTTTCTCCCATCTTCTCAAACTGGGGTTTGATAAAATCAGCATAAAATTCCGTTAGTAATTCAAATGTAACTGGTCCATTTCTATACTTTTTTCCCATGTGTCAATCTAAGCAGGTGAAAATTAAGGAGTCAAAAGGAATAAGCTAGTTAGCCAAAATCTAATGGTTTTAAACAATAATTAAATACTACTCTCCAGAAGCTGAATTTGCGAGAATAATTTGTAATTCAATTTAGAGTTTTTGCAGAACCGCGACTACGCGGTGGCGGGGAAGTTTTATTCCCCGACCTTCCTTAAACATCTGTTCATATCCGGTAAGTAACGACTTATCTTTTTCCGGATTAAAATCTTCGAATATCGGCACCCGCCGCAAGAATAGTTCCAGGTCGGCATAACTTTTATAAAACTCATCGTAATTATATCCTTCAATAAATTCTGTCCTGAAACCGGCTTCTGATGATTCTTTGTTAATATGATCTACTGTGGATTGATCCCAACTACCGTAATTTTGACCTCTACCGAAAACTACTTTGATTTCTCTCGCATCCTGCTCCCCTATTTCTATAACGATAAATCTTCCGCCCGGTTTTAAAATTCTACCTATTTCTTCATACGGAGTTGGCCCACGACGGCTGAAGCTAAGATCAAATGAATTGTCTTCAAATCCCGTTTTTCCTGCATCTACCTCCATAAATCTAACGTTAGTTATTCCGTTTTTTTCCATCTTTTCTGCCGCGACTTTAAGGAGCTCTATTGATGTATCAACTCCGACCACTTCCTTAAAATTGCCGGCAATTGAGAATGCAAATCTGCAATCCCCGCAACCCACATCCACCACTCTGACATCTTTACCCGAATATTCCAGGAGTTTTGATTTGAAAACATTCTCCGGATCAACACTGGGAAAAACCGTTTCATGTTCGGATTTACGGGTAATGAAGGAATATCCGCCGAATTCTTTTGCCACCCTATCGTAGAAATCTTTTGACATAATTAAAATATTCTATTTGGTTTGTATCCCACGTGTTTTTGATTATCTCATCCAATTTATCGATTGGATTTACGAGAATATATTAGGGTAATATCTTTATTTCGTCAAATTGACACTTACACCTTCGTTTAGTAAAGTTATCATATGTATCCGCTACTGAAAAAAACTATCGAAGTTTGGGAAAAATCAGGATCAGGTAATTTAAGCGATGTGGAACTTTTCGAGGCTGCTGAAGAGTTAGTACAATATTTTTATAAAACTTTAGTGACGAGTCAACCCGCTCTTTTAAAATATGACGGATTTAAAAATAAATTAAAAGTACTTGGTAAAGTCGGTATACCGGCAATAGCGTCAGATTTTCCTTTAACGGATCAAGTTAAACTAGTTGTAAAGGATCAGCTGGGTATCGATTTTTCCCCGGAAAAACACGTCTTTGTCCACGTTCCTACCCAGATCACCGGTAGTTCACTTTTTGTAGTCTTTCAGTTGCCCGATTAAGACCAGACTCTTTTTTTTAATAGGGGTGTCCTTAAAAGCAATTACTCTTTTTAGAAGTTTTAACAAGTTCCTGCAATGCGCGCAGGTGCAGACTAGCCGGTTTAATAGATAAAAGTTTATTTTCGGAGATCCATTTATAGTCGCTGTGCTCATCGCTTAAAGTAATCCCAATGTCTTCTGTGTCTGCTTTTGCGTACAAACCTAAGCTTCCATCATCTACCTCATGAGCGGCAAAAATTACTACATTTTTCGCCAAAATTCCGGCTTCTTCCGTAAGTTCCCTTACAAAGCCATTTTCGATGTCCTCGTCTTTTTCCAATCCCCCGCCGGGAAGATCCCAGCAATTAGCCTCATCAACATCCTGCTGTGAGCGCATCATAACCAATATTTTGTTTTCTTGGTTATACACCAAGCCGTGGACAGCAACTCTTCCCGGTAAATTATCCAACATACTCATATTATTATTCTAATCGTTTTTTTGCTGCGGATTTAAGGCGGAATTCCACCCCCAGCTCTTTTGCCCAATCATCGGTATTGGTAGTTAAAAGTAGCATGGCATAATGCTTCCACCTTCCCCACCTCTCCTCTACAAACCTTTTCAGCTTTTCATCGCTAACCTTTTTGCCTTTAAAATAAAAAGTATATAAAACTTCTCGGGTAAAAAGATCAAGGTGAAAACTGGGAACGGAAAATCCGATCGCGATAACAAGATCCGCCGTATACGGTCCGACTCCGGGAAGCTCAATTAACTTTTCGCGAATTTTTGATACATCGCTAAGATTTCTTAATTCGTCCAAATTTAAATTTTCTTTAACTATCATCTCTGCAACTCCTTTAATATATTTATCGCGGTAACCAACCAAACACGCCCGAATATCACCAAGTTTTGCATTGGCCAATACTTGCGGCTCGGGAAAAGTGAAGTAGGAAATTCCGCCGAAAACTTGCTTTTCGCCAAAGTTCCGGCATAAAAGTTCAAGCATTTTATAGATTCTTTTGAAAAAGACGTTTTGGGCGACAATAACTCCAATAACGGATTCAAATACCGTCGCGTCGCGCCTGAGGTGGGCTCCGTAAATTTCTTTTGAGGCAGCTTTAAGAACCGGGTCTTTAGCACAGATTTCGTCGTAAAATTCGGCAACAGGCTCGTTTACCGCAAACATAAAGCTAACAAGGTTGCGGATCCAGTCTTGATCATCATTATCGATTTGGGAATGGGACAGAAGTTCACAATCGAGTTTGTTTTTATTGAAACCCACCCTCAGTAATAAAAAATTTGAGTTAGGCGTTTTATAAAGGCGGACCAATTTTTTTCTTTCAACCATCCATGGTTGAAAAACGTAGTGAGAGAGGCTGTAATCAAAGTTATATGGGGTAGATGTCCTCGGAATATTAATTTTGAAATTAGTTTTAAAGTTCGCCATTTAATCGTATTCTACTACGAAAACCGGTATGTTTACTTAAATATCCGTCACTTGGTACTCTTTCAAAATATCATTGGGTGTTTTCCTGTTAAGACCTAGGTGTGCTCTTTTGGTAT
>MGHI01000030.1 GCA_001793155.1 Candidatus Woesebacteria bacterium RIFCSPLOWO2_01_FULL_39_61 | reverse complement strand
ATACTTCCTTATTTGTGCATCAGACGGAATCTGATTGAACTTATACATCTCCTCCATTTTATTGTAAATGTGCCAACAGGTTTAGATTACCCCCGGTTCGACTCTTGTCGAAATTTTCACAAGTTGGTATATTAAAGGTAACAAGTAACAGGTGACAAGTTACAAGTTTACAAATATGGAAGAGTGTATTTTTTGCCAAATTGTAAAAGGCCAGACGGGTACAAAAATTGAAAAAGAAACGGATAATTTAATCGTTTTTCGGGATATAAATCCCCAGGCCGCGATTCATCTTCTTATTGTTCCCAAAAAACACATCAAGGATCTTGGCGATCTGGAGGACAAGGTTTGGAAAGAGATAAAGGATATTTCGGTTATTATGGCCAGTGACCGTGGAGCAAAAGGCTTTCGCTTAATTCATAATTCAGGGGATGCCGCTTCTATACCACATTTGCAGGTTCATTTTTTAGCCGACGTCACCCCAGGGAGAGCGCAGTGAGCTTTTTGTAGGGTACTAAATATGGAAGACTGCGTATTTTGCAAAATTGTTAAAGGAGATATTCCATCACACAAAATCTGGGAGGATGAAGATCACCTTGCCATATTAAGCATATTCCCAAACACCAAGGGTTTTACGGTAGTTTTGACTAAAAAACACTTTCCTAGTTATGCATTTGAAAACAGCGATAAAACTCTAATTAAGCTGGTATTGGCTACCAAAAAGGTTGCAAGGATCCTGGACTGCTCCTTTGAAGACGTCGGTATATGTGGTATGTTTTTTGAAGGATTTGGGGTCGATCATTTGCATTCAAAATTGTATCCGATGCACGGAACCGCAAATATGGACAAGAGGAAACCAATAATAAGCGCAAGTAAAAAAGATTTTTATAAAATCTATCCCGGTTACCTTTCGTCTCACGACTCGGAACGGGCAGGCGATGAGTTACTTAAAAAAACCGCAGAGAAAATTAGAATGACCGCAAAAAGATTAAAATTATGATTGCCCAAAATATAAACAAAATGATTGCAGAGGCTTTAAAGGCTAGGGAAGAGCTAAGACTTTCTACCTTAAGGTTACTTTCTTCAGCGCTAAACTACGAAAAAATTGCGAAACAGCATGACTTATCGGAAGAAGAAGAAATGGCTGTAGTTAAACGTGAAGCCTCAAAAAGAAGGGATGCAATAGAAGCCCTTCGTCAGGCTCAGGGCAAGCCTACGACTAGTAGCCAAAAAACTCTTGATGATAGGTTGGTCCAAGAAGAGAAAGAGCTCGAGATATTAAAAAGTTTCTTGCCGCCCGAAATGTCCGATGCCGAACTGGAAATAATAGTCGATGAATCTATAAACGCTCTGGGTGCACAGAATATGAGTGATATGGGTAAGGTTATTGGATTAGTTATGAGTAGAGCAAAAGGGGCGGCCGACGGCAGGAAGGTAGCGGAAATGGTAAAAAGTAAATTAGGTTGAGGAGGTGAATTCTATGAGTGAAGCGGAACAGACTATTGAAGGACAGGAAATAGTTAGACTTAAAGATGGGTATAATGCCGTGTTTTTGCCCGATATTTTACAAAAAGGGTTGTATCAGAACCTGCAATTTAGAGTTCTTTCTCCTGAAGATACACAAGCCTCTCTCGAAGCCTTTTTTACCCAAATTAAGGAACAAGGGGGACGGATTGAACATCAATATGAAGTTGATGTCGATTTAGGAGTTAACGAAGATTTATTGGGAGGAAGAGAAATTGGAACTAGGAGAGTGGCCATGGTATACAAAGAGCCATTAGGTACTACTTAACTTAAAGCGCAGCAAATGTCATTATGATCCGTGTTTATGTCAAAAAGCAGAGTAAATTCGCCGTCAATGCTCCCATGATAAAAAAAGAATTGACAAATTTTCTGGAAGGAAAAGGTTTGGTATCTGATTTCTCAGTTTTTGTTTCTTTTGTCGGGGAAAAAGTAATGAAAAGTATTGCCAGCAAATATTTAGGTGAAAGTTCTGTTCATAATGTCTTATCTTTTCCGGAGAGCGAATTGCGGGGGGAATTTAAGTATCCTAAAAATGAGACATCTACTTTAGGCGAAATAGTAATTTGCTACCCTGAAATACTAAAGGAAGCAAACGACGAGGGAAAGTTAATTGATAACAAGGCAATAGAGCTAGTCAAACACGGAGCGCTGCACTTGATGGGGGAACACCACGAAAACTAAATTTAAAACTCAAGTGTCAAAAGTCAAAACTGAATAAACATCAAAAAGTTTTTAGATTTAAGTTTTGAGTTAACATTATGACCTTTTATCTAAAATACCGACCGCAAACCTTAGTGGATCTGGATTCAACGCCAGTTCGGGAAAGCCTAATCAAAATAGTTGAATCGAAAAGTATTCCTCACGCCTTTTTATTTTCCGGACCCCGAGGGACCGGTAAGACGTCGGCTGCAAGAATCCTTGCCAAGGTAGTCAACTGCGAAAATCCGCCAGCTGGCGGAGAACCCTGTAATGAGTGCGATCAGTGCACATCGATTACCAAGGGAACAAATATGGACGTAATTGAGTTGGACGCAGCCTCTCACCGGGGAATCGATGACGTTAGAGCACTCCGGGATGCGGTTAAACTTGCACCAGCCCGCGCCAAGAAAAAGGTTTATATCATTGACGAAGCTCACATGTTAACTGTAGAGGCATCAAATGCACTTCTGAAAACTCTTGAAGAACCGCCTGAGCACGTAATGTTTATTCTGGCAACAACAAATCCTGAAAAGTTGATCGACACTATCCGCTCAAGAGTCACCAATGTTCGCTTCAGCAAAGCAACAAACCAGGAATTGGTAAGATCGCTGGAAAAAGTTGTTAAAGGGGAGAAACTAAAAGCTGAATCTGGAACCTTGCCGTTATTAGCAGAAGCCTCTGACGGATCTTTTCGCGACGCCGTAAAGCTTTTGGAACAGGTCGTTTCGGAAGGAATTGATCTTACGAAAGCAAGGATAAATGAATATCTTTTTAAAAAAGAATCTTTTGACACTGCTCGCTTTTGTGAGCTTTTGGTAGAGAAAAAGACAAAAGAAGCGCTCGACGAAATTGAAAAAGCAATATCTGCCGGGATCACATCACAGCAATTGACCAAAAATATTATCCAAACACTTCGGGGTTTTTTGTTATCAAACCTGGGTTTTGAAGGTGAAAAATTTGAACGGTTAAAAAAGGACGATCTTATTCAACTGGTTAAACTTTTTACGGATGCAGCCAGACAGATTCCCGGGTCTCTCGTTGAGCAAATACCCCTGGAGATTGCAGTAATAACCTGGTGTGAAAGCGGCGAAAAAGAAGATACCGATTCAATAAATAAAAGCAATGAAGTAAAAGTTGATATAAAGAAAGAAACTGTCGTCCCTGCCAAAAAATCGGAAGCAAAGGGTATTCCTCCTGAAATATCCACGAATGGGGATACAAACGGGGTGAGTCAGGAAATTTGGCTGAAGGTTCTATCCGAAATTCGACCCAAAAATACTTCGACTGAGGCACTTTTAAGGGCGGCAAAACCACTCTCGTTTGACGGAGCAACTCTTACATTGGGGGTTTATTACAGTTTTCATAAAGAACGCCTTGAGGGTAATCCCCATAGGGACCTTTTGGAGGGTACCATTGGAGAAATACTGGGTAATAAGGTGCATGTGGTTTGTACGCTTACCGATCCTCCTGAAAAACCAAAAGTTAGCGAGGACGTAGTCCTTGCTGAAAACGAAGATGAAGATATTATAAAAGTCGCCAAAGAGATCTTTGGCTCGTAATTTCCAAATCCCAATTTCCAATTTACAAATTTGTGATTTGATATTTGGTACTTGGATTTTTCAATTTTATTTCATAAAATTGGACTATGTTCGATAAGCAGAGCTTGTCGAACACAGTTTTGTATAAAAGTTAAAGTGTATGTTCGATAAATTAAAACAGGCAAAAGATTTATTAAAGTTGAGACAGCAGGCTAAACAACTTCAACAGGAACTGGAAAAGATTGAGCATGTTGAGGAAAGGGGAGGGATTAAAGTAAAAGTGAACGGATCCCAGAGCGTAACTTATCTTGAGATCGACGGAGAGGAAAAAATGGAGCTTACTGAGGTAATTAACAAAGCAATGAAAGAAGTTCAGAAAAAGGCTGCGAAGAAGATGATGGAAATGGGCGGGGGGCTTTCCGGACTTCTTGGAGGAATGAATCAGTAAAATAATAAATTTTTGTTTAATCAATACTGTTATGGATTCCGAAGAAATGCCTGTTGGAATGGATATTGCACCACACGTGGAACCCCCGGGTAATGTAGAATTACCTGTCAGCAACCGAGCGGAGACACCTTCCCCAGTAGCTCGACCCCCTCAGCCAGAGATATCACCACAAATACAAAAACAGACACCACCAGAGAGTGAAATTGGAAAACGGTTAGACTTGGAACCAGCCACCCCAGAGGAGCCAACTTATGTAATACAAAGGGGGGAAGAATTCGTGACAGTTACCCATGCCCAAATGACGCCAGAGGAAAGACGGGCTTTGGAAGCTGCTTCACGGGAAACTCCATCGAGCCAGTCTCCAGAAAAATCCACTAGTTTTTTGGATGATTTGAAACGGAGGAATCCAAACTATGATTATGATGGTACTGGAATTACTCCTGGAATGGCAGACCAAGCGGCAAGATGGGCAAATGAAAATGGTATTGATCCCTACGAGTTAGGCCCATCTCAGATAATATTAGCTCAGACTTCTCCTACTTCTACCAAACCCCAAACCTAAGTTTTAAGAAGCGAACAGAAATCAGACTGGTCGATTAGTTGATTGTGATTTGTTAAAATCAGTAAGATATGAAAATTCCCAAGCCTTTAACAAATGTAATAGAATCTTTCCAGAAATTACCCGGTATCGGTCCTAAGACTGCTCAACGCCTATCTTATTATTTATTACACGTTCCCCAGACGGAGCTTGAACATTTCGCCGAAAGTTTGTCAAAACTCAAAAAAGAAACCGTACTTTGTACAATTTGTAAAAATGTTTCGGAATACGATCCCTGTCCGGTTTGTTCGGACACAAAACGTGATACTAACACTATTTTGGTAGTCGAACAGCCTTTGGACGTTTTGGCGTTTGAAAGAGTTGGCCAGTACGATGGTATGTACCACGTACTCCATGGAGCTATAAATCCTTTGGAAAATATCGGCCCGGATGAAATTTTTATTGGAGACTTGTTGAGTCGGGTGAAATCCGCCTCCGTCGAAAGCTTCGGCGAGGTGAAAGAAATTATTATTGCTACTAACCCAACAATGGAGGGAGACGCGACGGCAATGTATATTGCAAAGAAAATTCGCGAAATTACAACAAACGGTGAAGTTGTAAAAATTACCAGGTTGGGGATGGGAGTGCCTACCGGAGCGGATTTGGAGTATGCGGATGAGGCAACTTTGCGTGAAGCAATTGACGGAAGAAGAGCTATATAACTAATTCATATGAGTGGCATTTTAAAAAAATCCGGTCAAAAAGCCAAAGATATGGCTAAAGCAGTCGCAAAAGGGGTTGCCTATGAGCAAAAGGAATATGCAACTGTGGCTAAAAAACAGTTAGGAATTGAACCAATATCATCGGCTCCACAACCTTCCTTGGTTGACGAGATAATCACAGGTAAAGGAGTAACTACAAATGTTACACCCCTCGAACACGAAAATATTCATCGGGAAGAGAGAAAAAGAATGCAGGAACTTCAGGAAGAGCTTAATAAGGCTCATAGACAAGAAATGGAGAAGTTGGTTCAATGGCAAAAAGCTCAGCAGGAATTATTGGCTCCGCCCAAGGAAGAAGAACAAAAGCCCGTAATTGAGCCCACTCCGAAACGCAAAACCGGGGTGCTGGGAGGTATAGCCCAAAAAGCTAAGGGGGGGCTTGAAATGATGAAGGGTAAAAAATAAGTTACACTACTGGAGACCATGCAAGATATATATCTAACTAATTCTCTGACCCGCAAGAGGGAAAAATTTAGTCCAATTAAAGACGGCGAGACTGGCGTATATTCTTGTGGACCAACAGTCTACTGGAATCAACACATTGGGCATATGTACGCATACGTTCAATGGGATGTTTTGGTGAGATTTTTGAAATACGCAGGGTATAAAGTCAAGTGGGTGATGAACATTACAGACGTTGGTCACATGACTAGTGATGAAGATACGGGGGAGGACAAAATGGAGAGGGGAGCA
The DNA here is from genome assembly GCA_001793155.1 of Candidatus Woesebacteria bacterium RIFCSPLOWO2_01_FULL_39_61. GTDB lineage: Bacteria > Patescibacteriota > Microgenomatia > UBA8517 > UBA8517 > WO2-FULL-39-9. Next base: position 16,091 of record MGHI01000030.1, on the reverse strand, counting down.
GAAAGAGAGGGCGTCTCGGTTTGGGAGATTGCTGATAAATACATTAAACAATTTGTCGAAAGTATGGATCTCCTAAATATCCAAAAACCCGACGTTTTATGCAGAGCAACGGAGCACATCGCTGAGCAAATAAATCTCATTGAAAAAATCGAGAAGGCAGGTTTTACATATAAGACAAAGATGGGGATAGTTTTTGATACCTCTAAATTTCCGGGTTATACAGATTTCGGTCGTTTAAAGCTCGAAAAGCAGAAGGCTGGAAGCGATGTGGAGTTTGACGCAGATAAAAAGCAACCTTGGGACTTTTTATTATGGGTTACAGGAAATACTAAACACATTATGCAGTGGGATAGTCCTTGGGGAAAAGGTTATCCCGGCTGGCACATTGAGTGCACCGCGATGTCTACCAAATATCTAGGGAATAACTTTGATATCCACACAGGCGGAGTGGAGCATATTTCCGTTCACCACACAAACGAAGTTGCACAGGGTTATGCAGCTTTTGGGAAACAAACGGCAAATTACTGGCTGCACAACTCGTGGCTTTTGGGTAAGGAAGGAGAAAAAATGAGTAAGAGCTTGGGTAATTATGTTACGGCCCAGGAGTTGGTCGAAAAAGGTTATGATCCGCTAGCTATGCGGTATTTAATACTCACATCCCACTATAAAAAGGGCCTAAACTTTTCTTTCGAAGCCCTAGACTCTGCCCAAAGCGCACTAAATAATCTGCGAGAATTAGTTTTGGCTGCCAAGACTCAGAGTACAAGGGTGGCACTTTCGAGCGAGAAGCAAAAAAAAGTCGAGGAGTTTATCTTAAGATTCTTTAAGTCTCTCGCCGATGACCTCAATGTTCCTAAAGCATTAGCTACGCTCTGGGAAGCAGTTAAAAGTAATATCCCATCGGAGGATAAATACGATCTTGTGTTGAGTTTTGATGCTGTTTTGGGTTTGAAATTAGCCGAGGTTAAAAACGTCGAGATTAAGATACCAGTCGATGTGGCCGACTTACTTTCAGAAAGAGCCAAGTTAAGAAAAGAAGGTAATTTTGAGGAAGCTGACAGGCTGCGGAAAGAGATTGAACTAAAAGGATTCAAGATCGTTGATACACCGGAAGGGCAACGAGTTAGTCTGGAAAAATAGCATTGTGTTATGAAAAAAGCCGCATCAGTTCTTTTAAAAATTATTTTAGTTGCTTCGATAGTCTCCCTTTATTTGGGTTTTTATTATCTATTTAATAAAATTGAGAAGATTTCAAGTTACCTTGCGGGTAAAGATGGTCAAAGGAGTTTTGCCGGTAGTCTTAACCAAGAAAATAATAATGATTCTCAAGAATTCCCTATATTTGAAGGAGGGTGTAATGATGATTGCAGAAAAGAAGTAGCCAGATTAGTTGCTGAGGCTACAGCTACTCTCTCCGGAACAAAAGTGGTTACAACCGCAACTTCGACCACGACTTCGCCAAAAACCGCCTATATAAGTATGGGCACTACTCATACAACAACCTCAACCGATTGGGTAACTATTGAAGATACAGCTGTCTATATTGACCTTGAGAATGATTACGGAAAAGCCGCAAAAGTTTCCTGGGAAGCTTCACTTAAGGTCGCAAACGCAAACGGGAAAGCGTTTGCAAGACTTTGGGACGATACAAATAAAATTGCTGTAGATTTCAGCGAACTTACAACTACCAATAATGCTGATTACAAACAAGTGAGTAGCGGATATGTACCTTTTTGGAGAGGAAGAAATTTGTATAAAGTACAGATTAAATCGCTTAACTCTTTTGTGATTACCTATAGTGGAGGTAAAGTCAAAGTCAGTTATTAGTTTTATATGTCATCCTCCTTAGGGAGACCCTTCTTTTTAAAGTGGGGAGAATGTCATGAATTTGAAAGATGAAAGTTTCGGTGGTAATTTTAGACCCCCCAACGATTGCGCTTCGGAAGGCAAGATTAGACAACTTATGAAATTAAGCGCAGTTATATTTGACCTGAATGGCACGGTGGTGGCAGATGAGGACGAGTATGGAGAAGCATTCTCGAAAGTACTCCGGCGATTAGGTGTTAAAGTAAATTCACATTATCCCCACCAAGGCGGAATAGGGGTAGAAGAAAACTGGCGGATTTTTAGAGAGAAATACAATATTAAAACGGATAAAACAAATTCTGAATTGGCAGTTGAGACTCAGCAAGAATATTTGAAACTTATTCCGCGGATAACCCTCAGGGACGGATTTGAAAATTTAATAGAAGGACTTCGTTCGACGGGCATCAAGATCGCCTTGGCAACCTCAAACACTTGGAATGTTGTGGAAAGGCTTTTTGATTCGCTGGGAATTGAAAAGTATTTTGACAGCGTAACTACAGGAGAGGAGGTTGGCGAAAAGAAACCCAATCCTGAGATTTTTGAAATTGCCTCAGACAAACTTGTCGTAAGCCCAAATGAGTGTTTGGTAATCGAGGATTCCAGTGCAGGAATAGAGGCAGCTAAGTTTGCGGGTATGAAGGTGATTGCTATAGCCCGTGATACTTTGTACAAGAAGGAGCTTTCCAAAGCCGATTTGGTGGTAGAAAATTTATCTGAAATTACTCCCAATGCCATTTATGACTTGGGTTAATACTTCCGAATGTGCTAAATTAGAGTAAAGAGTATGTCTAGGTTTATCCGATCCGTTCTTCTATCTTCGGCGTTTATATCCATGATTTTCTTCACTTTGGCCAAACACGCCTTTTCTCAAACAATCACCGAAGCTATTAAGGAAGATAATGTACAAAATTCTTTGTCTTTCGATGAGGCATTTCAAGAATATCTTTCGAGAATCGACGAGTACGATGTTGCACATCAGGATTATGTCTTAAAACGTGCTCAATATCTTCGATTTAAAACATTAAAATCACGGGAGGAGGCACATTCAGCAACGCTTGTTATGTTGCAAAAACGTGACGACGTAATCATTTATTACATAAAAGCGTTGGAAAAAAGACTCGATGAAGCGATTGGAGTAACGAATGGTCGTCGTGAATCTCTAAATTTTCGTACGAATGCGGAGATCGATTGGTTGGAGAATCACAAAGAGGTACTAACCAGCGCCGGATCACTTGACGATCTTATAGAGGATTCGGACGAGGCAAAAGAACGATTTTCATCGCTCCAGCCTTTAGTTTATGAAGTTCTGGCAACGATTTCCTTGGGAAGGATCATCGATTTCCAGGAAAGGGTTAACGATCTCTATAATCAGATTAAAACTAAGGTTGAAGATATAAAGAAAGAGGAAAGGGATGAATATAAACTTTCAGAGAGCAAATTACAAACGATCGACAGATGGTTATTTGAAAGCGGGAATAGGATTATAAGGGGTGAGGAAAAACAGGACAACGCAGCAGTAAAAATCGAAAATTTAAGTGCAATTTCCGCTACAGCTTTTAGTGAATACTATAACTCTCTATCTTTAATGGGCGAAACCCAGCTTTTTTATAAAGAAGCAAGTTCTTTTATGAAGGAAGTGATTCGTGAAATAAAGATTAAGGATCAATAAATATGCCAAACCCAATATCAAAATGGATTAACGATTTACGCGGAAAACCCAAAGGAAGTGCTCAAAATGTTAAACAACCCGCTAATCCTGTACCTAATAAAACGGAGCCAGCCTCTCTTACCGAAATTAAACCTCCCGTTGAGGCGGAAGAGGATAGTGTAGCAGCGGATATAAAAAATTTAAAAGCTTTTACCAAGAAACTTGTGGGTAAAACTTCTACTATCATTAAACCCTACGAGCAAAAAGGAGGTAGCGTTTCTTCATCCGCTCTTTCTAAAGCGGGTGGCTTAGTCGATAAAAGTTTCCTACGTAAAATAGTGAGGGTCTTTTTAATTCTTCTTTTCCTATTAATTTTAGTATTTGTTGCAATTCGTCTTTTTAAGTCGACTTCAGAAAACGGAGGCGTTCCGGGATTCGGTAATCAACCAACTCCAACCCCAATAAGTTATCAACCCTATATACCGTCTTTGTATGTCGAAGATCCTGAGATTAGACAACTCGAAGAAGATGTTAACGTTTTAGCAGGTGAAATTTCGGGTACAAATATAAGAGAGCTTGATCTGAATCCTCCAGTTTTGGATTTCAATATAAGTTTCTGAATTACTAAAGAAATGTTTAAATGCAGTTTTTTATAATTATTTTTGCTTCAGTTATTTTCTTTGTCCTTTTCCTCGTCACCATCGTTACCGTCTTTTTCGGAGCTCCGATAGTATTCACAGACTCCAAAAGTTTGACAAAAATGATAGAAATTGCTGGCAATGTTAGCGGTAAAAAAATGGTAGATTTGGGTTCGGGAGATGGAAGAGTGGTGATCGAGTTTGCAAAGCGTGGGATCGAGGTACACGGTTATGAGATAAATCCGTTTTTAGTGGCAATATCAAAACTGAAAATAAAAAAAGCCGGATTAGAAAAAAAAGCATTTATTTTCTGGAAAAACTTCTGGTCGGCAAACTTATCTTCATATGATATAGTTTCTGTTTTTGGAATAAATTATATTATGCCTAAACTGAGGGACAAGCTCGTTCACGAGCTTAAGAAAAATTCAATCGTTATCTCAAATTCTTATAAATTTCCCGGATGGAAAAAAATGCGAACCAAAAACGGCGTATATTTATATAGAATGAGATAATTATCTTAAGTAAGTTTTATCTTTTTTAAGACAAAATCATTTGATACCACTTGATTGAAATTATTTTCAGTCTTCAGACCAACATGGTCAATCATCGGAAAACGCTTTCTGACTTCGTTTTGAAATTTTTCCGCCAAACCTGCTGAATACTTATTATACATACCCCGTTCGGTATTGGCGCACAATCGGTTTTCGTATTCTCTTATCAGCGTGAGGATTTTTTCTCCGTCTCTGTTGTAGATTTCCTGCAGCGGTTCAGGATTCAACGCATAGTCATTGTGAAGCTTTTGAAATTTATCAAAAAGTTCCTTGTTTTCGTTCAACATCCTATCAAAATATTCCTTGTATTTAGTCATATAAATAGCATATTTGTTACTCTAATATTCCTTATGCAAACTCCAACTTAGTTGGAGGAGTGCACTAACTTATTTATATTTTGTCATCTTACGATTTTAGGGTTTGAAGAACGCTCTTTCAATCGTCAAGAATAATTATTGGAGTAATGGTTGTATAATGGGTTGATGCTTACAAATTTATCAAAGCTTCCCCTAAGGTGGTTAGGTTTAGTACAGGCCTTGGGAGTTACTCTTTATTGTGCACTTGTGGGTTTACTTATTTGGAAGGGTAATGAATTTTTTGGAGCACCGATTTACCTGGGTCCGGTAATGTTTTTGGTCCTTTTCATCGTTTCTGCCCTTATTTGCGCTTCAATTGTTTTTTATCATCCATGCATTTTATTTTTCGAGGGCAAAAAGAGGCAGGCGATCGATTTAGTTCTAATAACTACCGGCTGGTTATTTTTATTTTTTCTGATAATTTTATTTTTGTCGGTATTGATTCGTCGAGTTTAAACCTTCAAAGGCTTTGAAAAGTCACCCCGAGCCTTTACAATTGTAGATATGACCTTTAGGAATTTAAACCAAAATTCCAAAGTTAAGAATTGACAGTTTATGAAACTCCAGAAATCAGAAGTCGAATGTTCAATTGTAATTTTGTCTTTTAATACAAAGGATATAACCGACAATAGCTTGGAGGCTGTTAAAAAGTCTAAAGACTATTTTAGAGGTAAAGACGGGGGAGGGGTGGAAGTAATAGTTGTCGAAAATGGCTCAAACGACGGATCAGCTAGTATGATTAGAAGTAAACATCCCTGGGTTGACCTTATTGATCTAAAGGAAAATACGGGATTTGCGAAAGGCAACAACATAGGAATGAAGGCGTCGGCAGGAAAATACATATTGCTACTCAATTCCGATGCCTTTTTAGAAAAAGATACGCTTTTAAACGCGCTTTCTTATATGAATGTGCATTCCGATTGTGATGTGTTGGGTTGTAAATTAACTTACGAGGATGGCCAATTTCAGCCCAGCGCCGGCTATTTACCGACTCCAGTAAACGTTTTTTATTGGATGTTAATGTTGGACAAAGTACCAATATTACGGAATATTATTCATCCGTTTCACCCGAATAACGAATCTTTTTTTAGATCCGACAGATCTGTCGGCTGGATAACCGGGGCCTTTATGTTACTTAAGCGGAAGGTTTTTGAAGAAACAGGAGGGTTTGATGAACATTATTTTATGTACACAGAAGAGGTCGAATGGTGCAAAAGAATAAAAGATGCGGGTTTTAACGTAGTCTTTACCCCGAGTTTCGAAATTATTCACAAAAAATTCGCCAGCAGCAACTATGATATTAAAAAGCCGATTATTTCTGAAACAAAGGGAATGCTATATTTTTTTAAAAAGCACTACCCAGGTTATATCTGGTTTGTTAGATTAAGCTTATTTTTGGGTTACGGCATTCGGGTTATTGCCTTTTTGTTTCTAAATAGCAGGGAAAAAGCAAAAGCGTATAGCAGCATGTTAAAAGATGGTATATGGAAAAAATTGGAATAGTAACAGCGGACTTCAACGGCCACAAAGATACGCTCGAGTTGATCAAGTCGGCTAGTAATTTGGATACTAAGGGATTTGAAGTCAAGTGGTTTTTGGTCGATAACGGATCCGATACCTACCTCGGAGATTTGATACCAGAAGTTTTTAGAGATTACGAGGTTCTTCAAACCGGGGAAAATAAGGGATTTGCAGGGGGATACAATTTCGGAATCCGCTATGCAATTAACTGGGGAGCGGATTATATACTGGCAATTAATAATGACACTTTAATAGGGGATGGAGAAATTCTTCAAAAACTTGTAAAAACCCTTAAAAATGAACCTAAAAATGCCGTAGTTTCTCCGAAAATATTATTTGCGAAAGGTTTTGAATACCAAAAAGACAGATACAAGCCTGATGAGCGGGGACATGTTATCTGGTACGCAGGAGGATATATTGACTGGTATAATGTTTTCGGCAAAAACCGGGGGTTGGACGAAGTGGATCATGGTCGGTACGGCTTACTGGAAGAGACGGATTTTATCAGCGGGTGTTGTTTTATGGCTAAAGTTAGTGCCTTGACTAAAACCGGGCTTTTTGAAGAAAAACTTTTCGCCTACTTCGAAGATGTGGATTTGATGCTTAGAGCAAAAAAACTGGGTTATAAGCTTTTTTATAACGGCAAAACGCATCTTTATCATAAGGTTTCCCGGACTGCGGGAATTGCTTCACCGCTAACTGACTATTTGATTACAAGAAACAGGCTTTACATTGGATTCAGATATGCGACCCCCAAGATACGGTATTCATTGTGGAAAGAATCAGTAAGGTTTATGCTCTCTGGCCGCGAACCTCAAAGAAACGGAGTAATTGATTTTTTTCTGGGTAGATTCAGCCAGCCCAAAAGTCAACAGTCAACAGTAAACAGTGAACAGTTAATTAAATACCCCATGGATCTTTCGATAGTCATCGTTAACTATAAAACCAAGGACTTAACGCTGGAGCTTTTGGAAAGTATATTTAACCCAAGTTCGGGTTTTGACGCATCCAAAGACGAGGTTATAGTACTCGACAATGGTTCAGACGATCGGATTGAAGCCAGTTTGAAGTATAAATTTCCGAGCGTTAAATATATAGGACTGACAGAAAACACAGGATTTGCAAAGGGATACAACAGGGCTATTCAATATTCAAAAGGCGAGCATGTCCTTCTCCTTAACTCGGATTTAAGAGTAAGAAAAAATTCAATAAAACGAATTCTCGATTTCGCCAAAAAGAAGAAGGGAGAGTCGATTATTGTCGGCAGACTCTATCTTCCTGACGGATCGGTTCAAAGGTCTTGTTATAAATTGCCGACAATCGGCGGCGCGATTAATGAATATTTTTTAGGAAAAAAAGGAAACTATGACTTATTTGCGCCGAGTACAAATTTAGCTTCGAAAGTAGAAGGAGCCGTAATGGCTTGCTTTTTAATTCCGAGAAAGATACTTAATAAAGTAGGATATCTGGCAGAAAAAAGTTTTTTGTATTTTGAGGATATCGAGTATTGCCGCAGGCTTAAAAAATCCGGAATCGGAATTTATTACTATCCGAAGGCAGAATTTTTCCACCACCACGGAGCATCGTCGGAAAAAATCGGACAAACACAAGCTTACTCCTACTTGAAAAAGGGAGCATTTTTTTACCACGGTAGGTTGAAATATCTAATTTTATGGTTTATCCTCTGGCTCGGACAAAAAAGACGGCATTCATAATTACAACAATATCGGCTACCAGAAAAACTTCTAAATAGCACGTTTGACTTTACTAGAGGATTACTTTTTGCTAGAATCACGGTTAACCCAAAAACCTATCAAGAAAAAGATAATTTTTGGAACGCACAAACCCCACTTCGCTCCATTTAGGAGCTTCGAGGGGTCTACGGTGCATTAGCACCTTAACAGTGAGAGAGGGAATGTCTGGCCTTTCTTTAATTAAGGAAACTTCCTTGATAGGTACATCGCGTACACTTTCTTCAATCTTCAATGGGGATTTTCCAACATGAGGGAATCCAGACAACCCAAGAAAGGAGTTTTAAATAAGACTCACGCAAATCCGTTCTAACTTAATCATGGAGGTGACAAATGAAAGATCAGGTATCTCTTCAATGGGCACAAAACTTGAGACGTGCTCTTCAGGACTGGTGTAAGGCAAACGGCTACGAACCATGGTCACGAATTAGTGACGACCTTGGTATAACGCCTAGAGTGTGGGACAGTTTTCGACACGGCCAAGCCGTCGTTGAGAGAGCCGACGACACACTTTATGCCCGGATATTCCTTTGGACAGGCTTAGCCGAGGCTGATCCAAGATCCATTCCGCCCAGAAGATATAAGGGAATAACTGAAACCTTGACAATTCGAGCTTGGGAGCCAAGACGTTTCCAAAATTGGCTTAAATCCAAAGAAGCTCAGGAGCTTATAGCAGAACGCCAACGGAAATTTCCAAGCGTTTTTACCGAACCCAGCTTCCCAGCTTCGTATGAGGAGACAGAAACAACTTCTATTCCTCCTGTGGGCCCTTCGTCCACTGCAGGAATGTTTGTAGGAGCTTGGATTGATGCTCTGGTTAATCTTTTAGGTGACCAGCTTGCGAGGCGAATTGCGCCGGAAATTGAGCGTATTTTTGATCAGAAGTTTGCTGAAGTTTTGAGAAGCCCGGAGGAGATTTTGTCTTCTCAGATTAGAGAACCCAAGGCAAAAACCGTTCCCGATGACATCGGTTCACTGACGCAAGCGCTTCTAAATGCTCTTCAACCTTACGTTGATGGCACTCCTGGAAAAAGAGATCAGCTCAAAACAAAATACGGTAGAGAACTGGCTCTTATTGCTGCGCTGACCAATATTCTTACTCAACCCAAAAATGAGCGGGAATCCAGTCTGATGACTTTCAGAGGATAGGTGAGCAATGACCACTAAACTTGAAATTCCTGCTGATGTGGTACCACATCGGATGGTACTTTATACCGCTGGTCTTCATGGCAGAGCGCATCCTGGTGAATTTCCGTCCCAACCCGTTGAAAACTCTTTTGATGCGGGAGCAACCGACGTGTGGGTGGTCCTGAAAGGCGGCAAGCATCCATCATTGACTGTTATTGATAACGGTTCAGGGATGCTTCCTGATATTTTGCCTGAGGATCACAAGCGCCTAGAAAAACATCTTGCGGACCTTCGAGATCCCGAGAAAGAAATCCCGGAAGATTTTGATATCTTTAAGGAAATTAGTGAAGCTTCGCTTCACAGCCTGATGTGGATGATAAGATATATTGGTTTGTCACCTCATGTTAAGGGTGAAGACCCCTACCTGATGGCTCTTCTTGGCATCGGAACCAAAGCCTTTTACGTCTGGGCTAACGCTGTAACCTATTTCACACGTCCGAATTTCAGATTGGCTAAAGCATTTTGGGGAAGTTCAATAACTCAGGATGAAGTTCCAACCATCTTTTTTCAACCACCTACCGGCGTAGAATTGAAAAGAGGCAGGTCTAATAACCTTATAGAATATCCTTCAGAGATTCCTCTTAAGGATCATAAAGGTAATTTGATGCAGCACGGAACCCGCGTTGAATTTACTGGCCTAAAAACGGGTGTGCTTGAGAAACTTACTCCTGGAGTGGTTTCTGCTTACCTCAGCGGCAGGTTTGGCAAGGTTCTTAGAGAAAAGGCAGTCCGCCTTACTATCATAGATCAGGTAACAGAAGCTGGTATAAGTGAACCAGACGGAATTGAGATCCCTGTTCGGGCTCCTGTTTATGACGTGGGGGTTCTTCTTTACGACAGAACAGACTTTGTAAGTGTAGAAGGAACACCCTACCCCGTAGAGATCCAAATTCGATATAAGCCTGGGAAAAGGCTTGATCCCAAGGCTAGGGTAAAAATACGCAGAGGTGGTAATGAGGCATGCACGATTACTGACGTTCCTGAACTGAGTTTCACTCCCTGGGATGGGGTAACAGGGTACGCAGATTTTCCAGACATTCCTGGAAAGGAAGATTCTCTTTGGACCCCGGACAAGCTGTTTCCATTACCCAATACACCAGCCTATAACCACTGGGTCCAGCATATGATGAGAGTAGCTGAATATGTTATGGTGGCGATGGCTGATCACGAAGCAAAAATCGTTGAGGAAAGCCAGCAACAGATTGCTTCCCGCGTGACAACCTCAGTACTCAAAGCCATGCAAAACCTACCGGCTTTTTCAAATTTAGTTCTTCCGAAGAGACCTCCAACCAAGAAACCGCAAAAGGTTAAGAAGGTCAAGAAACCCGTGTTTGTTGAGACGCGCACGTTTGCTTCTGTTGTCAGTAAGGAGAGCGGGCGTGGTATTCGCGGCCTCACCATTCAACTTCTTAAAGAGGGGCGAATTCTCTCCAATCTTGAGACTGATACAAGCGGCAGGGTTTCCTTCGGTGAGCTGGCGTATGGGCGCTACAAGTTTAAACTTGTCACCATTCCTAAGGGAGCTCGTCTTGCTCCCGAGGAGCGTCAAGAGGTGGTTTTTAATATTAATGAAAACTACCCCAGGAAAGATTATGTCTTCACCTTGATAGTACCGGGTGATACTAAACCTGTGAAGTTGGCCAAAGTACAACAAGGTCTCAGAGTTTGGGCGCATGAATTAATAAGCCCTGAAGAACTGTACTATTTTGGCCGGCTCTCATTGGGGATGGTGGAGATCAACACCGGAACCGAGGAACACAGGCAGGCAGTTATGGATAAAGACGAGGAGCTTCAGCTTCTCATTCAAGAACTATATGCGTCATCTGCAATGACCGAGCTGGCGTTTTTAGGTCCTCCACCAGAGGATGAAAAAATCGATGAGACCAGAGCTCTTTATAGAGTTATGGCAATTCAGATGTCCAAGTTGTTTGTGAGAGCCTACACAGATGCTCTCATGGTCCAACGCGCAGAAGCCCGTCGAAAAAAAAGAGAATAAGGAGAGAAAATGATGTTTGATCTAACACAGGCAGAGGAAGTGCTTGCAAAAGTTAGAGCTCGCTGTGCCGAACTTGAGAATCAACGCTCAGAAATCGATCAGGAGCTAGCGGTTCTGGCCGAAAAAGATGCCAACCTATCGCTTCAAATCGATGCCGTTCGCAAGCTTTTGGCGGAGATAAGTGAGACAGAGCAGATACTTTCTACTTCTCCAGAAGCGGTCTCCAGCGTTCAAGCTTTGTCACCCGAGGTTCAAAAAGGTGGCAAAAAGTCCCAGTATGGAATGTGGGCTCCTATAATTAGAATGCTGAGATTTGCATTTTCGGCCAGAGATGTTCCAGCTAGTCTGGAGGAGCTGCTGGAAGGTTATTATAGTCCTCGAGATTGGACTTTGGAGAAAATTAGTGCCCCAATGGCTGGTGGTAAGCACCGTTGGATGCCACGAACCTTGGCCGAAGATCTAAAACTAGGTCCTGATTCAATGCTGCGAAGACATCTAGCCGCCGGATATCAAAGCTTGTCCCGTTACCAGAAAGATTTGAAAGAAAACCCGGAACTAGAAGCCTGGATTCCGCTGCGGAATTTGTATTCCGATATTATAAAAGCGGGTTTCACATTGAATGGTGTTCGTGAAACCTTCGAACAATGGGGTGTTCCCATTCAGTAGCATAATCGTAGATCTCTTTTCGATTTAGACCATGCCTGTGGTGGCACAGAAATTGCGATTATTTTCGCAACCAAGTGCCTCCACAGGCCATTTTAACCAAGATTGGTTCAAGAATTTTAGTCATTCGCTGACTAAAACAATTCTTTTACCAATTCTTAATTTTTACCCTCTCTCACTGCCTTTTTTTACTTCAAAAAATCCCCCTTTTTTCTTCCTATATAGATAATAAATCTTCAAAAATATACAATTGCATGCCGGTATGGAATTATTAAGAAATTGGAGCCTGAAATTTTTTGATAACCAGCTTGAGAAAGGTTACGATTGGAAAGTCAGGAACTCCGAAAACCTGGAAATTTTAAACATCAAACCCTATTGTCCTGCGGTTTTTATTTTTAACCATTCGGCAAGTGACGATCCTATATTAGCTTATAAACTTATCTACCCCGTAGCTCCCGAAAGAGTTGACAACGTAATTGTTCCTGTTTCTGAACACCACACAAAATTGACAAAATTTCCCCTTTATTCTGTCGGTGTAACCTTGAGCAGGGGACTTTTGGGGTTTGATACTCCGAAAGTGGTCCAACCCTATCGTTTAAGAAAAGACGTTACCCAAAATGATGAGTTGTCTAAAAAATCGGCAGGGTTGGCAAGGGAGTTGTTCGGACTGTTGGACGAAAAACTTCCTACTGCGCCTCTAGTTCTACTTTCTCCTGAAGCTCATAGAAGCGAAAGCGGTCAACTTCTGCCGGGGGAAGCCGGAGCCGGAGCAATAGCTAAGCTCATGGAGAAAAAGAAAGTTAGGGGTGAAATGGGTGATGGATTCTTTATACCAATCGGGATCGAAATTGAAAATTATACGGGGAAGAAATTATATTACAATACAAAAGACAAATCCCAAGTTACGTTTACTGTCGGCCGACCAATAACATCGGCGGAAGCGGTTGCTTTCGGACGAATAGTTTCTAATGGGGAAAAAGCCGAGTCCATCGTTATTAGTCATTATCTAATGTCTCAAATCGCAAGACTTTTGCCAGAGGGAAGACAGGGGGTCTATCACCCCGACCTAATAGCAGATACATTTAAGGGAAGATTCATACAACGGTCTGACAAAAACGACAATGTTTATGTTTACGATATTTGGAATCAACAAAGATTTGAAATGGCCCAAGTTTAATCTAGTTAACCTGTAATGAGAGCAATCTCATTTGCGGCGTGTCGTTGGCGTTTTCTGTCTAGCTCTGTTAACTCGCGTTTTCTTAGTCTTATCGAAGCCGGAGTGATCTCGAGAAGTTCATCGCTTTCCAAAAAATCGAGTGATTGCTCCAAGCTTAAAGCAACGGGAGGTGCAAGCTGAATAATTCCGTCCGAGCTTTTTGAACGCATATTGGTCAATTTTTTGCCTTTACAAATATTAATTGAAACATCTTCATCTTTTGCATTCAGACCGATTATCATTCCTTCGTAGACTAAAGTTTGCGGTTCAACAAATGTAAGTCCTCTTCCCTGGGCATTTTCAAGCCCGTAGGCCAGAACCTCCCCGTTTGTAGCCGAAATCAAGGCCCCGCGTCTGAGCTTTGCCAGAGGTTTACCGATTTGTTCAAACCCCGTTAAAACGGATGAAAAAATAACTGTCCCTTTGGTTTGGGTTAAAAGTATGCTTCTAAGTCCGATAATTGCTCTTGTCGGCATATTGTAAATAAATTCCGTTTCGCCAGCATTTATTGGCTCCATCTTTTGTAATTTAGCCAATCTTTTTCCGAACTCCTGATTGATTATTCCGACGAACTCATTGGGGACGATAACGTCAACTTCCTCGACAGGCTCAACTTTTATCTCACCTTCCACCTTTGTTATTACCTCGGGTTTGCCGACTTCCATTTCATATCCCTCACGTCTTAAAGTTTCCAGCAAAATTGCCAGATGCAGTTCTCCTTTTCCCGAAATTTTGAATTTTCCGTTGTTTAGCGACTCGACTTTCAAACTCAAATTGCTTTCGAGTTCTTTTTGGAGACGAAGGCCTATCTGACGGGAGGTAGTGAATTTTCCTTCCCGACCGGAAAAAGGTGACGTGTTAGCTCCCAGCGTCATATGCAAAGTTGGTTCACTTATAGAAAGTGCGGCAAGAGGAGTGTTGTCAGCGGGATCGGATAGAGTTTGACCAATCTGGGCGTCTTCGACTCCGACGATTGAGACGATAGCTCCGCAATTTGCTTCGGAGATGTTTTCTTTCCCCAGTCCTTTTGCAGTCATCAGTTTTTCAACCCTCCAGATTTTACCCGGTTTGGAGGTTAAAATAACTTTTTGACCGACAGCAACTTTCCCCTGAGCTATCTTTCCTATTGCAATCCGGCCGACATGGGGATCGTAGTCCAAAGACGAGACCAACATTTTAAAAATTTTTGTTGAATTTCCCTGCGGTTCGGGAATTTCCGATACTATTAAATCAAGTAAAGGTGTAACATCACCTTCCTGGTTGATATCGGAGGGAAGCTGACTAAAGGTAACTCCGCGACGCCCTATGGCGTAGATAATTGAGAAATCCAGATGCGAATCCTTTTTTGCCAATTCCAAAAACAGGCTTTCGACTTTTTTGATAACCTCTTTAACCCTGGCGTATTTTTTATCGATTTTATTGATAACTACGATTATTTTTAAATTCAATTCCAGTGCTTTTTTCAGAACGAATCTTGTCTGGGGCATCGGTCCATCAGCAGCATCGACTATCAAAAGAGCTCCGTCGGCCATAGAAAGTGTTCTTTCAACTTCGCCCGAAAAATCGGCATGGCCCGGAGTATCTATAATATTAATTTTTACACCCTTATAGGAAATCGAACAGTTTTTAGCCAGAATTGTAATTCCGCGTTCTCTTTCCTGGTCGTTACTATCCAGTATCCGCTCCATAGCCATCTCAACCTCATTTTCCCGGAATATATGAGTTTGCTTGAGCATCGCGTCGATCAGAGTCGTTTTTCCGTGATCCACATGGGCGACAACTGCAATATTTCTGATTTTTCTTTCCATATTTTTCACTGTGCTTTAAGCCAACAAAAAAACCTGCAACCAGGTTTATCCCCCTTCGCGAAATACCTCAATCGTAAGATTGTGGATGATAGCGAAGAATATTTCGCTTCGGAGGGATTTGTCTCCCGACGAAGCGAGGGGAGAAGATACCCCGAGCGTAAAATCGTGGGAGCTTCATGTCGACAGACGTCTATTTTAGCAGTAAAGAGGCGAAATAGCTACTTATGGAGACTATTCGACCGTAACAGTTCCAAATTGTGAGGCGTTAAGGTGGTTGTGATAGCCGTAAGTTCCCGGTGTATCAAAAACCAGTGATAAAGATTCTCCGTTTGTGAATGACCCTAGGTTTAGGGGAGGATATTTCAGATGGGTCGGATGATCGGCAGAATTTACCGTTGTCGTTGTCCCGCTTTCGTTTGTCCAGATAACTTTTGCTCCTTGGGAGATAGTTATTGTTTGAGGGGAAAATCCGCTTTTTGTTAAAGTTACATTGACCTCTTCCTGATTGGTTTGATCGTTAGCATTTCCCGATGTTGTCGTCTGCCCGCTGGTCGGGTTAGTTTGAGAGACGTTACTATTCTGACTTTCTGTACTATATGGATTAGTTTGTCTTTTAGATAGATAGAGATAATAAACGAGGCCGTAAATGACGACGCCGATAACGACGTAAATTGCAACCCATTGCCACATCGGTTTTTTACCGTAGGCTTTCTGGCTGCTTGGACTTTCTGGGGCTTGTGGTTTCTCGGGTTCCATTAACGAATTATTAAATCACCATTAGTGATATTAGTCAAGTTTTCGTTGTATTTACCTTTAATATCCGCCACTTCCTTTAGTTACAATGGAGGTGGACATGAATCAATTAACAAAGATTGCACTTACATGGGAG
>MGHI01000029.1 GCA_001793155.1 Candidatus Woesebacteria bacterium RIFCSPLOWO2_01_FULL_39_61 | reverse complement strand
AGTTGCCCGGGGTCAGTTTAGCAGAAGCAGAAAAGGAAAATTGGCCTCAAGTTATTAAGGAGGTAGGAGAACAAATGGCTATTGTGTACGATTTAAAATTTCCTGGTTTTGGCTCCATCGATGCAAAGTATTTTAGAAAGACTGGGCAAATTCAAGGTAGCAAAAGTTTATGGTCCGATTATCTTCTCCAGTCTTACGACAGGAGGACAGACAGAGTGAGAAAAAAATTTAAAGCTGACCAAAAAGCTGGTTTTATTGGATCGCGATTAAGCAACGAACAAAAAGAAAAACTTACAATCGTAGTTAATAATATAGATCGGGTAAGAGATGAAATATTATCTGCTAGACAAACCTTGGATATTAAGCAGGGTAGGTTGATTCACGGCGATATCTCTGCCATGCACATACTTGTTGTGAAAAACAAACTATCAGGAATATTAGATTTCAACGACGCCAAAATCGGAGACCCTTTATATGACATTGCTATTTTTTCTGTAGGAACAAAGGGTGACTATTATAAAGATTTAATGTCAGGAGCCGCTCTAAGATTTGACGAAAATCGCTTTCATCTGTATAGACTTATGACCTCCATATGGAAGTTAGATATCAGGTATGTCAGGCAGAATTATCTACACCAAAATCCAAGGATTCTGGATACCGCACTCGAGGAGATAAGGCAATGAAAATCGCATTTTTGAACGGTTACTCAAATACGCGAGGCGCAGAAACTTTTGTAAATGAGTTATCGAATGAACTGTTCAAAAAAAACGAAGTTACTTTAATTTTAGGAGACAGAAAAATACCTAGAAGATGGCCTTTTTTATGGAGAGCCTTCATGGATCCACACGGATTTTACACTTTCACCTTTACATTTAAAAATCTCAATAAAATTTGGAGAGAAAAATTTGATATTGTAATTCCAATTAACGGGGGTTGGCAACCTGCATTAATTAGGATGGTTACATGGTTATATGGAGGGAAAATGATAATAAGCGGGCAATCCGGAATCGGTTGGGACGATAAGAACAACCTTTGGTGTTTTCCTGATCGCTTTGTTGCCCTCTCAACATATGCAAAAAAATGGGCCAAGAAAGTTAATCCTTTTGTGAAAATTGAATATATTCCCAATGGAGTCGATGTCACGAAATTTACACCGGAGGGGAAAAGTTTAAAGACTCATCTTAAAAAACCAATAATTCTTACAGTTTCTGCTCTTACTCCGACAAAAAGGGTAGATTTGGTAATACAAGCGGTGTCTCGAATGAAAAGTTCCAGTTTGCTTATAGTCGGGGATGGACCCGATAGACAAAAATTAAATGAAATGGGAAAGACATTACTCGGTGAAAGGTTTCAAATTATTAGCTCACCGTTCGAAGAAATGCCGAGTGTATACCGGATAGCTGATGTTTTTACACTTGTTTCACAACCTTATTACTCATTCGAAATAGCCATCGTGGAAGCGCTGGCGACTAATATTCCCGTGGTTGTCAATAACGATCCTATTCGTGCGGAAATTGTTGACGATGCGGGATTTTTGGTTAATCCGAACGATAATCACTCTTATTCCCTAGCCCTTAAGAAAGCTTTATTAGCTAAATGGTACGATAAACCCAAAATGCAGGCGCAAAAATTTTCCTGGGATATTATTTCCGACAAATACGAGAGTTTATTCAGAGAACTAAGAGGAAATTGATGCAAAAAATTTCAGTAACAATAATTACACTTAACGAAGAAAAAAATATAGAAAAATGCATAGCTTCGGTAAAAAAGTTTGCCGACGAAATTGTGATTGTTGACAGCGGAAGTAGTGATAAGACTTGCGATATAGCCAAAAGGCTTGGCGCCAAAGTTTTTTTCAGAAAGTTCGATGACTATTCGACACAAAAGAATTTTGCAGTAAGCAAGTCAAAAAATGAGTGGATTTTTTCAATAGACGCAGATGAGGTCGCAACCGAGGAACTGGCCGAGGAAGTGAAAATCGTCGTGAAAGTAAAAGACATTAACGGCTATCTTATTCCCAGAAAGAACATTATTTTTGGCGCCGAGATAAAACATACCCGCTTCAGCCCCGATAAGCATATTTGGCTATGGAGAAAAGATAAGGGGAAGTGGATAGGAAAAGTTCATGAAGAAGTTTTTGTCGACGGTTGGACAAGCGAATTAAAAGGAGCAAAGATTCATTACCAATATGAAACAGTATCCGATTTTTGGAACATGATAAATGATTACACTGACAGGATTGCGGATGAGATGGTTTCTCAGAATAGGAAATTTTCTTATTTCATGCTTTTTTTTGCGCCATTATTTTCTTTTTTAAGACGGTTTTTTTACAAGAAAGGATATCTTGATGGTTGGCGAGGATTCGTTCTTTCCTATCTAATGGCCATTTACAGAATGACAACCTGGATAAAAGTTTGGGAAAGAGAGCTGCGATGGTGAGAACGTTAACAATAAAATATTTTGACACGAAAGTTTTTATCTTTATCGTAATTATCATTGCTCTTTTTCTTAGACTTGCAAATATTAATCAATCTCTTTGGTTAGATGAAGCAATTGGGGCGGAAGCGGTAAAAAACTATTCATATACTGGGATTCTGAGTGAATTTATACGAAATGACAATCATCCTCCGCTGTATTATTTAACGCTTAAAGCCTGGACTGATTATTTTGGTTATTCGGAGTTAGCACTAAGAGCTCCCTCTATAATATTTGGATTATTTACGATTTACTTAACATACCTTATTTCTAAGAAACTTAATCCGGGTGGAAGTTTCTTATATACCTTCCTTTCGACTCTTTTCTTGGCAACTTCTCAGCTTCATATTTATTATTCACAGGAAGCAAGAATGTATTCGATGGCTGCCTTTTTAGCGAGCCTCACAATCTATCAGTTTTTATGTTTGACGGATCCGGAGACGAAACCAAGATTTTGGTATCTCTTTTCGGTCTCAATAACTGCTCTTATATTTACTGATTATCTGCCCGTACTTCTTTTTCCAGTTATGTGGATCTGGGCATATATTTTACGGAAAAATAAATATTGGTGGAGGAATTTTATCGCGGTACATTTACCAGTAGTTTTTTTTGGTATATTGTGGATGCCGATATTCATGACTCAATCCCAGCACGGAAGGTGGCTTATGGAAACCCTTACCGGATGGAAGGAAATTGCAGGAGGAGCAACTTTCAAACAGATTGTTCTAGTTTGGATTAAATTTAGTCTCGGTAGAATTTCTTTTAGTAATAGACTCATTTATTACTCAGTTATTTTATTATCATCAATTCCTATTTCAATCGCTCTTTTGACGTCTATTGTTGTGAGAAGAAAAATCTATTTCCTTTGGATGTGGTTATTAATTCCTCTTTTTTCGGGACTTCTCTTATCCTTATTTTTTCCAGCTTTTATTTATTTCAGATTTCTTTATCTGCTTCCAGCGTTTTACCTAATTGTCGCTTTTGGGATATCATCTTTCCACAATAAGTTATTCGTGAAATTTCTAACGATTTGTGTACTTGTTATAAACATATTTTCATGGATGGTTTATATTCAAGATGAGTATCAACAACGCGAACAATGGAGAGGAGTAACCTCCTTTGTTGAAAAAAATGCAAAAAATGACGAGGTAGCAATTTTTGAATATCCGGAACCGTTTACACCCTACAGGTGGTACGCAACCGGAAAAGTTTTATCCCAGGGAGTGACAGATAGTATTTCTGCGAATCGTGAAAAAACATATGAAAAAACTCAAAAAACGATACGAGACAGAAATGGAGTTTATTATTTTGAATATTTAAGCGATATTTCCGATCCTAATAAGTTTGTTGAAGAAGTGCTTATTAAAGACGGTTTTATAATATTGGAAGTATACAATTTTATCGGTGTGGGGCAGGTTTTCTACTGGGTCAAATGATTATAGTTAAAAAAGTTGGTAAAAATATTTTTTTTCGGAAATATATTTGGGTGTTATTAATTCTTATAATTTGTTTGCATCTGTATTTACTTAAACATCTCGTTTTTTTTCCGTACCCGGAGTTGTTCATATATCCATATCTGACTAACCAGGGGTTGCTACCTTATAAACAGATTTTTGATCAACATTTTCCGGGTTTGATGTTCTTCCCAATAAATCTTGGTACTTTAGGTATGAATACACCTATTGACGCGCGTTATTGGCAATTTGGGATAATTGTTTTCACCCATATAATGCTTTATGTTTCTGCCAAAAAAATAAATAGATCTGAAAAGTGGGCACTATTTGTTAATCTTATTTATTTTATTTGGCAACCGTATTTGGAAGGATATGTTTTGTGGATAGATGTATTTGTCGTACCGATTCTTTTATTGGCTTTTTATTTACTTACAAAGAAAAGCTTATTTCTATCAGGATTGTTTCTTGGGGTAGCCCTTTTATTTAAGCAGGTCACCATCCCTTTAATCGGTCTGGTCTTTCTTTATTTGTTTTTTACATCAGAAGGAGTAAAGAATATAATTTCATTTCTGTTCGGATTATTTATACCGGTTGTCGCCTTGGTTTTTTGGGTACTTAAACTTGGAATTTGGAAGGAATTTATCTTTTGGACTGTTACCTTTAATCTCACAACATTTGCCCAGATGGGCAGAAAGTATCCGGGAATTTCCGATCTTATGAAATTGATTCCAGTATATGGTCTATCGATTGTATTAATCTCTTATATTTTGTTTATCAAAAAAGAAAAGAAACCAAACTTTATCTTGGTTGTACTTTTCTTCATCAGTACTTTGGCTTTTGCTTATGCAAGATTTGATTTTGTTCATCTGCAACCGTCATTGGTTTTTGCATTATTAATACTTACTTACTTAATCAAAAAACTGGTTCATAGAAAGAAATATTTAATCGCTGGGATTTACGTTTTAGTGTCAATCTTAATAACATCGTCCCGGTATCAAAGTTTAACCGGAAGTAACGTTTTATTTTTCGGGGATTTCGAGAAACAGGTGTCGTTTAAGGTAGCCGAACTTACAACTCCAAAAGATGTTATCTTTGCAATGGGTACTTTTCCACATATATACCAGCAAACGAATACATTACCTCCGGGAAGTCTTTTTGTTTTTCAATTTCCCTGGTTTATGTACGAAGCAGAAAATAAAATCTTATCAGCTATAATAAGTAACCCGCCCAAGGTTATTGTAAGAGACAAAAATATTACAATTTCAGGTATAAAAGTAACTACTTTCATGCCTAATATTAACAGTTACATCGACCAGAATTACAACGTGAGTGCTTATAGCGATTCGACAGAAATATTGTTACCAAAATGAAAATAGCCATCGATTCATCTCAGATATTGTATGAGACTGGAGTATCAAGTTATACCAAAAACTTGATCGAGGGACTGCTTCAAATAGATAAAGAGAACCAATATATTATTTTTGGCGGTTCACTAAGACGTTACTTTGAGCTCAAAAACAAACTTAAACTGTTTGAGTTAAAAAATAACCACAACATTTTCACGAAGGTATTTCCACTACCTCCGAAATTAACCGATCTGGCCTGGAATCGGCTACATTTATTTCCTATCGAAAGACTAGTGGGAGATATTGATGTTTTGCATTCCTCTGATTGGGCTCAACCACCAACCAGAGCATACAAAGTAACAACCGTTCATGATGTTATCCCTATAAAATATCCAAAATTAACACATCCTACAATTGTGTCGACCCATGTAAGGAGATTTAATATTGTTAAAAAAGTGGTTGATGCGATTATCTGTCCTTCGGAATCCACAAAAGGCGACTTGATAAACTTGGGAGTATCCTTAAACAAGATATTTGTTATACCCGAAGCTCCGGAATCTATATATAAACCCGCTACGAAAACCCAGATTCAGAAAATTAAGTCTAAGTATAGGATAGAGGGTAATTACCTGATTTCTGTTGGAATTACCCCGCGCAAGAATGTTGAAAGAATTATTCAGGCATATGAGAAAGTAAAGACGGGTAAGAAACTTAAGCTAGTGGTGGTAGGTGAAGCTAAAACCGAAATTTCATACAGACGTGGTGTTATTTTCACAGGTCCTGTTCAAAGCAATGAGCTGCCGGTTTTTTATAGCGGAGCAGAAGCTTTGGTATACCCTTCTTTATATGAAGGATTCGGTTTGCCGATATTAGAAGCGTTTTCTTGTAAAATTCCGGTAGTTACTTCAAACTTTGGAGCTATGAGAGAAGTTGCGGACAGTTGTGCACAACTCGTTGATCCTTATAGTGTTTCTTCGATTGTGGAAGGAATAGAAAAAGCGATTAATAACCGTGGTGAGTTAGTTAAAAAAGGATCAGAAAGAGTTAAAAAATACAGATGGACTAATATTGCTAGATCAACTCTCAAAATTTATCAGAGGAGACAGGAAAGAAAAGTTAAAAAAATAGAAATTGAAAAAGAAAGAGCTTAAAATATACAAATAGAAATAAAAATGCTAAATATTGGTATTGACGGAAATGAAGCGAACACCGATGAGCGGGTTGGAGTGCATCAGTATTCATATGAATTGCTTTGGGCGATCTATAAATTACAGGATGAGCTACCAAAAAAATATAGGTTAATAGTTTTTTTGAAAGACGCGCCGAAAAACTTTCTTCCTAAAGAAAGAGAAGGGTTGAAATACAGAGTTTTACCGGGAAATAGGTTTTGGGTGCTGACAAAATTGACTCCCGTGCTATTAACAGAGAAAAATGTTGATGTTTTTTTCAGTCCCAGCCATTATTTACCGCCATTTTCTTCTTGTCCTAGGGTTTGCACAATTCACGACCTAGGTTATCTCAATTCTTCGGAGCAATTTAAAAAATACGATTTTTGGCAATTACTCTATTGGACTGCTATTTCTATATTTGTATCAAAATATATCATCACGGTTTCGCGTTTTAACAAGAAAGATATTGTACGACATTACCCTTTTGCTTCTAAAAAAGTTTTTATCACGTATCACGGTTTCGATAAAGACCGTTTTAATGTTAAAATTAGGGATAATGATGTGCGACGGACAATTAAGAAATATAGGATACCCAAAAACTATATACTTTTTTTGGGTACCTTAAAGCCCAGTAAGAATATTGAGGGAATTTTGCGAGCATTTCATCTCTTATTAAGAAAATACCCAAATATAAGCCTTGTTATCGCCGGGAAAAAGGGTTGGTTATTTAATAGTATTTTTCAAATTACAAAAGAGTTAAACATAAAGGATAAAGTTGTCTTTACGGACTTTGTATCCGAGGATGATAAACCTTTTTTAATTAAAGGAGCCAAGGTTTTTGTCTCGCCATCTTTTTGGGAGGGTTTCGGGATAAATGTTTTAGAAGCAATGGCTTGTGGCACACCCGTTGTAATTAGCAATATTGCTGGACTACCCGAGGTGGGAGGTAAATCAGCTATATATGTAGAACCAAATAGCCCCAAATCTATTGCCCGAGGCGTTGAAATGATTCTAAAAATGAATGAAGAGGAATACAAACATGTGTCAGAATTGAGTCTCAGGCAGGCTCGAAAGTTCTCTTGGGAGAAAACAGCATTTGAAACATTAAGAATATTGGAGAAAGCAACTTTATAACAGCATTCAAGAAAACCCCGCTCTTTAGAGCGGGGATGAATTGAACGCTGATATGTCATCCTTTTTAGAGGAAACCCCGAGACTGACTCGGGGAGGATGTTATAAACTACCTATGTTCTACTCAGAAAATATAAAATTTACACCGAAAGGGTTAATTTTCACGGATAAACACGGAAACTCTCTCTCGGCATCTGAAGCGAAAACAAAGATCGTATTTAGAATTTATAACTGGTTTTTGGATTTTAAACTTTTTATTATTCACTTGGTAAGCTTACATTTGCCTTCTCATTCCCTGAGGATACTAGTTTTTAGGCTTGCTGGGGTTAAAATCGGTAAAAATTCTACCATACATATGGGGTGTAAGTTCTTTGAACCAAAAAATATTCAGATAGGAAAAGACACTAAGATTGGAGACAGAGCCTTTTTGGATGGAAGGGCTCCCTTAATAATCGGAAATCACGTCGACATAGCTTCAGAGGTCATGATTTATAATTCTGAACATGATATCGAGGATCCAAATTTTAAAGCAAAAGAGAAACCAGTAATAATATTAGAGTATGTTTTTATAGGCCCAAGAGCAATAATATTACCTGGAGTTGAAATAGGCAGAGGAGCAATAATAGCTGCTGGTGCAGTGGTAACAAAAAATGTTAGGGATTTTGAAATCGTTGGTGGAATACCCGCTCGAAGGATAGGAGAAAGGGTAAATAAATACCTCAATTACAAATTAGGGAGAGCGAGGCTTTTTCAGTAGACTAGAGTACATGAACTATGATAAATGCCGTGAAAATAACATACTATCTAATTATTTTCGTACTTATTCTATACCTTGTTTTACCCAATTCTAATTTTCCTATACCACCTGTAAACTCACTTCAATCAAACGAACCGGCTGATCAGGAAACACCCTTAAGGCGCTCCTATTTTACAGACTATACCAGAGATGAGATTACCCACTATTATAAAGGAGAAATTGAAAAAAATAACATCTTAAGTGTTAGGATCCCGTCTATCAATTTAAATTACCCCCCGGAAGAGGCTCAATTTCGCATAAGAGATCAAACTAGAAGTAGTTTTTTAGAAGAAATTGTTTATCCTCTTAGGGAATCCTTTTATATAAACGGATTTGAACCCAAAGAAGATAAAGATGCTATTTATGTAGATGGTAAGCTTTGGAGACAAAAAATTACAATACGCCAAGTACCTAGTAGTTTATTTTCACGGTTACTCATAGGGTTGTTGATATTTGTAATAACAAAAATGTTGAAAGACGAGGTAGGGCTTTTAAAGAGAAATAAAAATAATTTGTTTAATAAAAGTTTAGAAAAATTAAAATTTATAAACTATGGGTGGTTTTGGCCCATCGCCAAATACAGCCTTGCATCAATATTAATCGCAGTCCCTTTGTATCCGAAGTTTCCTTTTTTTCGAGTACCGGGTACTTTTGTGTCAATTAGGTTAGAGGATTTACTTATTTCCTTTGCCGCCTTGATAGTTTTAATTTTGGTATTGTGGAAATATAAATCTATTATGAAAAATAACATCTTTAAGGCAATAATTTTATTTTTAATAGTTGCTTTTACTTCATGTCTTTCGGCAATTTTCATTACCAAGGATGTTTCCACGTACATTGTTATTCTGCATTGGCTCAGGAGAATTGAGTATTTTATACCTTTTTTCCTGGCCTTTTTTGTTTCCAAAAGAAAAGTGGTAGAAATGGATTATTATCTTAAAATTATACTTATTGTAATCCCGATCGTATTTGTATATGGACTCGGACAAAGATATTTTAGTTGGCCGATCATAATTACTCAGAATGAAGAATACGCCAAAGGGGTTGCATTGAGGTGGATCCCGGGAAGTCATATAAACTCTACTTTTGCGGGTCATTATGACTTAGCCAGTTTCTTAGTCTTAATGATACCAATTGTGACTTGTGGATTTTTTATGTTAAAAGGATTTTGGTCAAGGTTAATTTTAGGATCCGCCTTTTTTTCAGGACTTTGGTTAATTGTTAATTCAGCCTCCAGAATTTCTCTTGTTTCATATTTAATTGCGTCAATATTGGCCCTTTTTATCATTAAAAAATACAAAGCAATACCTTTAATTGTAGTTATAAGCCTAATTTTTATTGGGTTTTCATCAAATTTATTAGATCGCTATCAAAGATTGTTTGATGTTTCTTTCCAAAAAATCATGGAAATAAAAATACTGAATTATTATATCTTTAATAATACTGTTTATGCTCAGGACAACCTCCTTTTAGAAAGAAAACAATTGAATATTACGCCGACCCCCCCACCTGTATTTGAAGATAGATCAACAAATATTCGGCTGAATGTAGAATGGCCTAGAGCGATAAGAGCGTTTTCAAAGAATCCATTGTTAGGTACCGGTTATTCATCAATATCTTTGGCGACAGACAATGATTATTTAAGAGCGTTGGGTGAAGTGGGCTTTTTAGGCTTTATTTCTTTCTCTTTGATTTTTGTAAAATTAATAGAGGTCTTAATAAAAGCATATAGAAATTATCCAGATTATTCTAATACAGAAAAAGTGTTCTTGGCGGGTTTTATGGGAGCGCTTCCCGGAATTTTTATAAATGCTGTTTTTATCGATGTGTTCGAGGCCTCCAAATTTGCCACTATCTTCTGGCTTATTGCAGGTTTGGTTATAGGTACAATCTATAGAAAATTAAATGGACAAAATATTTAGACGAACATTATTTATACC
Organism: Candidatus Woesebacteria bacterium RIFCSPLOWO2_01_FULL_39_61; assembly: GCA_001793155.1. Classification (GTDB taxonomy): domain Bacteria; phylum Patescibacteriota; class Microgenomatia; order UBA8517; family UBA8517; genus WO2-FULL-39-9. Next base: position 51,871 of record MGHI01000029.1, on the reverse strand, counting down.
CATAAAAGAATACTTAATTTTATCTTTTATACTCTATTTGTCCTTAATCGCACGTTTTTACAAGATAAACAACCCCATTGCGGACTGGCATTCCTTTAGACAAGCTGATACGGCATCGGTTACAAGGTTTTTTCTGAATGAAGGAGTCAACCCTTTAGTGCCTATTTATCACGATGTATCGACAACTCAAAGCGGAATTTTTAATCCCAATGGTTATCGCTTTGTAGAGTTTCCTATTTTTAATATATTCCACTTATATTTCTACAAAATCATACCCAGCCTGGGTTTTGATATCGTAGGGAGGCTAACATCAATTATATCTTCGCTTGTGTCAACGTTTCTAATCTTTCTTATTTGTAAAAAGATGTTTAATAACAAAATAGCTTTAATGGCGTCAGCACTTTATGCCTTTTTGCCTTACAATATCTACTTTACCAGGGTAACTCTTCCTGAACCCCTAGCCACAACTTTCGCACTTTCCGCTATATGGTTTTTTATTCTTTATTTAGAAAATAACTCACTAATTAATTTGTTTATCTCGGCAATATCATTTTCTATCAGTTTATTGATAAAGCCCTACGTGCTTTTCTTTGGAGTTCCTATGTTTTATTTGGCCTATGTTAAATATTCTCTAAAGGATTTGATTAAGGCGAAAGAGTTTTATTTTTGGTTATCAATTGTTTTATTACCATTTATCTTTTGGCGAATTTGGATGTTAAAGTTTCCGGAGGGAATTCCATTCTGGAAGTGGACCTTTAACGGCGATGGGATAAGGTTTAGACCGTCATTTTGGAGATGGATTTTTGGTGAAAGACTTACTTCTATGATATTGGGTTATTGGGGGTTAATTCCGTTTGTTTTTGGAATTATTTCTGTGAAAAAGAAGCAATTGTTTTCTCAAATGTTTTTATTGGGTGCATTAATTTACGTTTGTATCTTTGCTACCGCAAATGTCAGACACGACTATTACCAGACAATAATCGTTCCGACGATCGTTATAACAACGGCCGTAGGGTTAGTCGAATTCTGGAATTTAAAAAATTATTCAAAATTGTTAACAAGAGTTTTGGTAATTTTCACACTAATAATTATGATAATGACCTCTTTTGTTCAAATCAAAGAATTTTATAAGATTAATCGTCCTGAAATTGTTGAAGCAGGACAAAGGGCGGATAAACTACTCCCTAAAGACGCTTTAGTTATCGCTCCTTATAATGGAGACACGGCGTTTTTATATCAGACGAAAAGGCGTGGTTGGCCGGTAGTCGACAGACCGATAGATGATCTCATTGAAAAAGGTGCTATGTACTTTGTTTCCGTTGATTTGAATCATTACCAAACTCTTGAATTTGCAAAAAGATTTAAAATTATTGAATCTGCTACCAGTTATATAATTATTGATTTAACCGCCGAAAAGTAAATAATGAAAATTTTGATGCTTGTTCCTTATCTACCTACAATTACCATGAGTGGTGGTCAAACCAGGTGGTACAATATCATAAAATACCTTGCCAAAAAGCACGATATAACACTTTTTTCTTTGATTAAAGACGACAGCGAGAGAAAGTTTATACCTGAACTTCTGAAGTATTGTAAAAAAGTTAGAGTTTTCACAAGACCCAAAAAGCCTTGGACCATCAGAAATATTTTCCTTTCGGTATTCGGACCATTTCCACTTTTAGTTATAAGGAACCAATCGTTGGAAGAAAGAAGAGCAATTAGACAGGAACTTGAGGGTGAAAAATACGATCTCATCCACGCCGAGACGTTTTATGTGATGCCGCACTTGGGAAAGTTAAGCGTACCTACTATTTTAGTTGAGCAAACAATATGGCATGAAGTATATAAACATTATGTCGTTAACGAAGTTCCCTGGTTTTTAAGAGTTTTTTATATGCAGGACGTGGTCAAAATAATGTTTTGGGAAAAATACTATTGGAGTAAAGCCGACCGGCTGTTCGGTGTTTCGAGAGAAGATAGAGAGGCTATGTTAAAGCTGGTTCCTAATAAAAAGGTTGGTATTATTCCTAATGGAGTTGATACGAATTTTTATAAGCAAAAGAAAGTCGAAAAGAAGTATCCGCCCAGAATTCTATATGGTGTGACAAACTTTGAATGGCTTCAAAATCAAGAGGCGACTGAAATATTAATCACAAAAGTCTGGCCCAAGATTAGAGATTATTTTTCCGAAGCCAAGATATGGATTGTGGGCAGAAAAATTCCGGTATGGGTAAAAAAAGACGTAAAAGAAGGTGTTGAGGTTACAGAAAATATTCCGGACGCGAGAGATGCTTACGGAGGGGCGACAATTATGGTCGCTCCCATAAAAGGAGCCGGGGGAACAAGGCTTAAGATTTTAGAGGCTATGGCAGCCGGGCTTCCCGTGGTTTCAACTAAGGTTGGGGTAGCTGGGTTGAATCTTACAAATGGGGAAAATGTTCTTATTGCGGATACGATAGACGAATTAGCCGAGAAAGCGGTGAGTCTACTCAAAGATCGTGCCTTCGCCGGGAAAGTTGGGGAAGCCGGCCGAAAACATGTTGAAAAGTACTTTGACTGGAAGTCGATAGTAAAACTTCATGACCCGATTTATAAAGAATTAGCCTCAAAATGAAAAAAGTAAAACTTTCTATAGTCGTTTTAAGTTATAACACTAAAGATTTGTTAAAAAATTGTTTGAAATCGTTAGAAAAAGTTAGAAACGAAGTTGAGTTTGAAGTAATAGTTCCCGATAACGGTTCGACAGACGGCTCTCCTGAAATGGTGGAGAAAGAATTCCCTTGGGTTAAAAAAGTTATAAAAATTGGTAAAAACTTGGGATTTGCTGCCGGAAACAACAAAGCAAGATATTTCATAAATGGTGTATACGTCCTTTTTTTGAATCCCGATGCTCAGGTTCACACAAATACTTTATTTAAGACAATAAAATATTTAGATTCGCATGCAGATGTAGGAGCATTAGGATGCAAGATTGTACTTCCTAATGGCCAATTAGATAAAGATGCGAGGCGTTCATTTATAACTCCGTGGATTGGGTTGACTCATATCTACCTGAAGCTTGACAGAATCTTTCCTAAGTCTAAACTCTTTGCCAAATACTGGTACGGTTATATTTCACCGAACGAAGAACACGAGGTGGATTCTCTTCAAGGAGCCTTTCTTCTTACCCGGAAAAGGGTATTAGATCAAGTTGGTTGGTTTGATGAGGATTATTTTTTAAATGCTGAGGATATTGATCTTTGTTGGAAGATAAAAGAAAAAGGCTGGAAAATTATTTATTACCCTGAAGTATCGATTACTCACATTAAAGGTGCGGCGAAAGGAAAAACGAAAGAAACAAAAAAGAAGGTAAATCTAAAAGAAAAATTGAAATACCGTTTAGCCGAAGTCGATGCAATGGAGCTGTTTGTTAAAAAAAGACTTTGGAAAAAATATCCGCTAGCATTAAATCTTTTTGTTTTAACAGGCACAAAACTTCTTAGATTAATAAGAGCTATAAGAGTAATTTTACTAGGATAAGCAAAGCTTGGCCGAGTTAGACTCGGTAAGCAAAGCTTAAGAATTATGGCCAAAAGAATTTTAATCGACGCGAGGATGTACGGCTTGGAGAACGCCGGGATCGGGAGATATCTTATCAACTTAATCGAGGGTCTAAGCCAATTAGGTAAAAAAGAACAGTTTATTGTTTTATTACGAAAGAAGTACTTCAATGAATTGGAGTTGCCTCCAAACTGGAAAAAGGTTGAGGCTGACTTCAGACACTACACCTTTGAAGAGCAGTTTAAACTTCCGGAAATAATTGATAAGGAGGAACCCGACTTGGTGCATTTTCCCCACCTCAACGTTCCGATTTTGTGGAGAGGAAAATTTGTTTTGACTGTTCATGATTTGATCATGCAAAAACAGGGAACCGATGCAACGAGTTTGCCTTTAGCGCTTTATTTCTTTAAAAGAATTCCTTTTTTACTCATAGCCAGATCCGCCGTGAAAAGGGCGATGAAAATAGTAGTCCCAAGTGAATTTGTAAAGAAAGACGTCGAAAATTATTATTCAATCAGTTCGAAAAAGGTAACGGTTAGTTACGAAGGAGTAACCGCCTTGGGCGGAATTTCAAATTCCCCCCACTTCGCTAAAGCTTCGAGGGGCAAGCAAAGTTATAAATTAATAGAGAAATACGATATTTCAAAGCCTTATTTTTTGTATGTAGGAAATGCTTATCCTCACAAAAACTTGAAGAAGACCGTCGAAGCTATTGTTTTATTGAATAGCCAAAGTAAAGAAAAAGTAATGTTTACAATAGCAGGAAGCAGGGGCGTATTTAAAAAGAGATTGGCTGAAGAGATTAAAAGGCTTGGGGCAGAAAAATACGTAAAACTATTAGGATATATTCCTGATGAAGATTTATTTTCGTTATACAAAAATGCAATCGCTTTTGTTTACCCATCTAAGGAAGAGGGGTTTGGCTTGCAGGGTTTGGAAGCCATGGCTGCAGGTACCTTGGTTTTAGCCTCGGATATCCCAGTTTTTAGAGAAATCTATGGGCACAACGCTTTTTATTTTGATCCGAATATTGCCGGAAATATCTCTGAACTGATGTTAAAAGTTAAAGGCATGACTCAGAAAGACAGAAATCGAAAGATTTCAGAATCCCAGAGATTCATAAAAAGATATTCGTGGCAAAAAATGGCGAAGGAAACATTGGAAGTTTACAAGCAGGTTTTAGAAAAAAAGTAAAAGGTGTGAATGTATTCCACCCGACGGGTGGAATAGCTTCGTGCCTGTTACCTTAATAGATATGTGCATTTTATGTTAAACCGAAAAATTCGTTGGCAGCCGATTGTGAAAATTAAAGGCTCACTTCTATTTCAGTGGTATTGGATTAAGGGCAGCTTAGAAGAAACTCCTCGTGCATTAGGTTTAGAATTTACTTACAAAAATAAAAAAATTGTTTCAGGTGAAATATCGATTGAACTAAATGAGACAGAAAAGATTGAGAGTATTCTTAGAAATAAACTTCGATATAACACAGATTATCTCGAAAAGTACACCTCTCGTTGTTACAAGTTTTCTAACCAACTTTTAGAAACTTCTAAAAAGCTTGGCAGCGGGAGTTTTACTCTTGCCTCGAATGAAGATTTGCTTTCTTTGTATCTAGATTATCAAAAAAGGGTTTTAGCTCTAATTCCCTTCCTTGATACAATACTCGTTTTAGATGGCATTCTTAAAAAGGAAATAACCCAACTTTTCGTCAGCGAGCTGGGTATAGCTAAAGGGGAAGACCAAGATATTTTACTAAGCAAATTAGTTATTCCCAAAAAGAAGAACTTCTTTGTAAAAGAAACTGAAAGCCTTTTGAAAATGGCATTGGAGTTGCAAAGAAATAAAAATAATGACATCGCTGGTGCGATTCAAAAACATTTAAAACAATATGCTTGGATGAGTTCAATTTCATATTTAGGAGACTTTCAAACAGAGGGAGATGTTAGACAAAAAGTTGATGATTTAGTTAAGGAAGATCCTGGTAAAAGACTAAAAGAGCGAGAGAAGATTTTAAAAAGGACTAGAAAGGATTTTCGACTCGCATATAATAAGATAGAGAAATCAGCGAAAGTTTTAAGGCTAATAGATTTTGCACGGGAGTTTATTTACTTGCAAACATATAGACTCGATGTATTTTTCTTGGCACATTACAAAACCTTTCCTTTACTTAGTGAAATTGCGAGAAGAGTTAATATTGCTGTGAATGATTTAGTTTATTTAACTGGGGATGAAATTCAACGAATATTGAAGGGGCTTGAGGAGGTCGACAAAAGGGAAATTAAGCGACGTAAAGAAGATTACGCGTTAATTTTAGAAAACGGAAAACTACAACTATATTCAGGATTAAATGTTGAGAAAACAAAAGAAAAAGTAATTAAAGAAACAGCTGTCCAAGGGACAGTAGCAAGTAGGGGGAGAGCAACTGGTAAGGCCAAAATAATATTTTATGTTAATGAAGTTAAAAAAGTCAGAATAGGCGATATCATCGTTTCTCCGATGACAAGACCAGAGTTTACTCCCGCGATTATTAAGGCTTCAGGAATTATTACCGATTTTGGAGGCATGCTTTCGCACGCAGCGATAATATCGAGGGAGTTTGGTAAACCCTGTATTGTTGGAACAAAGATTGCTACAAAGGTATTTAAAGATGGAGACTTAGTAGAATTAAATGCATATGAGGGTATTGCTAGGAAATTAAACAAGAATGAAAGTTGAAAATGTTTTAGTAGAACTGGAAAAACTTTTGCAAAGCTGGAGAATACATCCGACTGACTGGATTCTGGTTTCCCAATATGCCTATAAACTTTTAGGCTATCGGGTCAAAATAAGATACGGTCATTTCAATATTCTGGTTAGGAAAATGAAAATTCCCTGGAAAATAGAGGAGGGGGTAGAAATACATCCGCCCCATGGAACCGTCTACAGAAATAGTTTTGAAGAATTTATCGAAAAAACCGGATTCGATTTTGATATTAATCTCGCCGAAGAGATGGATTATGAAGCCAAAGACGGTAAATATCTTTTATATAAACTTCCTAATGGAATAAAAATAAGAGTTCAAAAACCGACTGGAGCGATCAGGGAATTTGAAAAACTTCTCTCGTTAAGTACGCGCGAAGGGTTCGGGGTAGAAAGGCTGGATAAAGACATATACTACATTAAAGATATGATTAGGGCTCTGTCTCTAAAGAAGGAAGAGAACACTCTGAATGAATTTCGAGAACTTCTTGATAAATATTATGCTGCCAAAAAGGCCAGCAAATTAATAAAACAAACCAGCCCCGAAAGTATCCGTGGAATCTCCGCAAGTAAGGGTAAGGCCTTGGGTAAAGTCGCTTTAATATCCGATATGAATACTGTAAACAAAATCAGCGAAAGTTGTATCCTCGTTACGAAAATGACGTCACCAATGATTACTACTTTGCTACCCAAAATAAGCGCTATCGTTACCGATCAGGGGGGAATGCTCAGTCACGCGGCAATTTTAGCCCGTGAATTAGGAATTCCCTGCATTGTAGGAACACAGATTGCAACTGAATTTTTTAAGAACGGGGATTTGGTTGAAGTTGATGCCGATAATGGAGTAGTGAGAAAATTAAATAATGAGAAAAATTAAAAAATGGAAACTGTTGGAAGAGATAGATATTTCCCCGAGCCCTTGGTTTCCGCTTTTCAAACACAAAGTTAAACTCCCAAACGGAAGGATAGTTGATGATTATTTTCTTTCCAAAGTCGGTGACGTGGCAATGATAGTTCCCATAACAAAGAAGGGAGAAATAGTTTTCGTTAGGCAATATAAGCACGGAGCAGGAGATATCATTATCGAACTACCTGCCGGAAGAATTAAAACTGGACATAATCCGGAAGAGGTGGCAAAAAATGAATTAGAAGAGGAAACTGGATATCACGTAAAACAATTATTTCATCTGGGAACTATTTATGGAGAACCATCAAAAGATACTTTTAAAGTTTACGGGTACCTAGCAAGAGATATTGATATCAGACATACACAAAGGTTTGACGAAAACGAAGATTTACAGGTTTTACGTATACCTGTAAAGCGGGTGGATGAGAAGATAAGAAGTGGGGAGATTAAAGCTTCAGATACAATAACTTTCATAAAACTTGCTCAGCTTAAAGCTCCTGAATTATTTAGATGAAAACAGCAATTGTTTACGACAGGGTGAATAAGTGGGGCGGAGCGGAAAGAGTACTTTTGGCGCTCCATGAAATGTTTCCTGATGCACCTTTATTCACTTCAGTTTACTCTCCAGAAAAAGCCACTTGGGCAGCAAGTTTTTCAGAAGTTACAACGAGCTTTTTGAATAAAATCAAGTATCTTAGAACAAGAAATCAATTAATTCCGTATTTAATGCCGATTGCTTTTGAGACGTTTGATTTCACAGGTTACGACCTTGTTATTTCAGTTACTTCTGAAGCTGCAAAAGGAGTAATTACCAAACCGCCAACTTTGCATATTTGTTATTGTCTTACGCCAACTCGGTATCTTTGGAGTCACTATAACTCCTACTTTAAAGGTCCGTCCTTGCAAGTAACAAAACCCGTCGTAAGTTATTTAAGATACTGGGACAAAATTGCCGCGCAAAGACCGGATGTAATGGTTGGTATTTCGACTGAGGTTCAAAATAGGATTAAAAAATATTACGAGAGAGAATCTGAATTGATCTATCCCCCTGTAGACGTTAATACTATCAAAAATCAAATATCAAATATCAAAAATACAAATCAAAAATTAAAAATGAATTCAGCCTACGATCGTAAAAATTACTACTTAATTGTCAGCAGGTTAGTACCCTACAAAAGAGTTGATTTGGCCGTTGAAGCTTTTAATGAACTGAGGTTGCCTCTGATTATAGTAGGAATTGGGAGTGAAGAGAAAAGATTAAAGTCACAGGCCAAAGAAAATATAAGGTTTTTTGGGCTGGTTGGGGATGAGGACTTGGTGGGTTATTACATAAACGCAAAAGCTCTGATATTTCCTCAAGCAGAAGATTTCGGAATGGTTGCGGTCGAAGCTCAAGCAATGGGTTGTCCGGTGATTGCTTACAAGAAAGGAGGCGCACTGGATACTGTAATTGAAGGAAAAACTGGTACTTTTTTCAGTATGCAAACAAAAGAAAGTTTAATAAAAGCTCTTAAATACTATGATGATTCGAATCAACGAAGTGAAATGAGCCAAGAATGTGTTAAAAATGCGCAAAGGTTTTCCAAAGAAAGGTTCAAGAAAGAATTTGAAAATTTAGTTGAAAAGAATATGAGTAGCCATCTATAATTATTTCTGCTACACTTTTTCACACTAGATATTAGAAAATATAATTATGAAAATCGTGATTTTTGTCGGAGGACATGGAACACGGCTCTGGCCAATTAGCAGAAAGTCCTTTCCAAAACCTTTCGTACCTCTTGTAAAAGGAAAATCTTTTTTCCAAATGACTTATGCAAGATATAGGAAAGAATACAGTCCTGAAGACATATTCATTTCTACCGAGGATATATATGTACACTATGTTAGAAGACAAGTGCCTGAAGTACCCCGAAATAATATTATTGCCGAACCGGAAAGAAAAGACATTTTGGCCGCATGTGGTTTGGCTACAGCTATAGTTAATAAATATTATCCTGGGGAAACGGTTCTTATTTCTTGGGCTAAACACCTCATTGCAAGGGAGTCTGTATTTTTAAACGCAGTTATCGCCGCTGGTGAATTTGCTGAAAAAAGCGGTTTAATTGTTTCTGTTGACTCGAAACCTGAATTTCCTAGCGTACATAACGGGTGGGTAAAATTAGGTAAGACACTTGACGAAATAAATGGATTTAAAATTGTAGAGATAGAGAAGCATATAGAAAAACCCAAATTACCCTTAGCTCAAAAGTTATTCAAAGAAGGAGGTTATTTAATAAATACCGGATATAGAGTTTGGAAGACAGATTTGATGCTAGGATATTATAAGCAGTTCCAACCCGCAATGTATGAAGGATTGATGAAGATAGTCGATTCTTGGGGAACAAGTAAACAGGAGTCGGTTTTGATTAAAGAATATCATAATTTTAAGAAAGATTCGATTGAATATGGAATATTTGAAAAATTGCCAAGTAAAGTTAGAGCCACTATCGCTGCCGATATGGGGTGGGAAGATATTGGTATTTCTTGGGAAACATTTTATAGATCACTTATTACACCTAAGCAAAAAACAATTATCGAGGGTGGGGTGGATACACAATTCATAGATTCGGAGAATAACTTGATAATAGGACCAAAGGGTAAGATGGTTGGTGTGATTGGACTTTCAAATATTGCTGTTGTTGACACAACTGACGGTCTTTTGGTTTGTAGGCTTGACCAAACACAACAAGTTAAAGATTTATACGAGAAATTAGAGCATTATTTTAAGGAGTATACTGAGTAACTAGCATTTTGTAGTATAATTCCCTGCCCGGATATGTTTTATACGGTAGTTAAAAGATTAATAGATTTTGTTGGAGCGATTCTTCTTCTTCTTATTTTTTCTCCTGTAATATTCATTACCGCACTTCTTATCGCAGTTACCTCACCTGGCCCGATATTTGTGGAGAAGACGAATCTGCATATGAAAAGATTGGGTAAAGGAGGTAAACTTTTCAGGCTCTATAAATTCCGTTCAATGATGGTTAAAGCGGATGTTCTGGAAAGAACTGATCCGCGGTTTCACGGTGTTTATATCGAAAAACGCACTGGAGGTAACTATAAGGTTATGAATGATCCTCGGGTTACTAAAGTAGGTAAATTTATCAGGAAACATTCTATTGACGAGATACCTCAATTAATAAATGTTTTAAGAGGGGAAATGAGTATTGTTGGTCCACGACCTTATTTACCGGAGGAAATCAAGGAGCAGAAGAAAAAGTATCCGGGTACTGAAAAACATATAAAGGAAATGTTGACAGTTAAGCCCGGAATTACCGGATTTTGGCAGGTAACGGGAAGAAGCGAAGTTAATTTTGACAGAAGAATCGAGATGGATGCTTATTATGCAAGAAAGAAATCAGTACTTCTTGATTTACTCGTTCTATTGAAAACTCCTTGGGCAATGATATCAGGAAAAGGTGCGGTGTAAAAAGTTTTCATAAACCATCCGACTTGTTGTATCATCTTTACTATGGAGCCAAAATTAAAACCTATTACTTTTAGTGAGTCCAAGCTAGAATCACCGGCAAATTTAATGGATAAATCTTCCGGAACAATTTTAGTACCAAAGATAAAACTTATAGAATCGGAAGGTGGAAATAGACAAAAAACATCTCAGCCGAAAATACCTATGACAAAAAGAAAAAAGAGAATTATTAAAATTTTATCGGGAGTAGGAGTTTTTCTGGTTATTTTCTTAGTTGTTACAGGAATTCTTTTTTACAGGGTTTATTTCCAGGCAATGAAGACCAGGAAAGTAGCTGAGAACTTAGTTGCCGCGGGGAAGGAACAAAATATCGGAAAAATCAAAACCGGAATTGAGGAAACAAAAAAATCCGTTGGCGATCTTAAAAATTCATATAAAGGTATTTCTTGGCTGAAGTTTACACCCTTTATCGGCGGGTTTATAAGTGATGGCGAACATGCAATAAATGCTGCCAACTACGGCCTTGAAGCAGGTGATACGGTAGTTCAAATCATAGAACCTTACGCCGACATAATTGGTTTTGACGGAGGAGATCAGGCAGTATCAGGGCAAGAAACAGCTCAAGACAGGCTTGAATTTGTTATAAAAACAATTCCCGATGTCATACCCCGCGCCGGTGTTCTGGTTGAAAAAACTATTAAAGTGAAAACCGAATTAGAAAATATCGATCCTGCCAGATATCCAGAAACCCTTGCCGGTCACGAGGTACGATCGGTTATAGAAAAAGGTCTTGACGCAGTCGAAACTGGGTCTAAATTAATTGAGAACGGCAAGCCCCTTTTGGAAGCCTCTCCTTATCTTCTGGGAATAAAGAATGACAGAAAATATTTGGTTCTTTTCCAAAATGATAAAGAGTTGAGGCCTACCGGTGGGTTTATTACAGCCTATACACTGGCAACCGTGAGGAACGGAAAATTTGAACCAGGAGCATCAAGCGACATATATGATTTAGACAAAGGATATAAACCCATAATTACTGCACCTGACCCCTTTGTAAAGTATCTGAAAGGTCCATATTCGCTATCCAAGCGTGTTTGGCTGAGAGATTTGAATTGGTCGCCGGACTTTTCGGAATCCATGAAAGTGTTTCTTGGGGAGGTTGAAAAAGTAAATATTAAAAACGTAGACGGAATAATCGCAGTCGACACACAACTTCTTGTAAATTTGCTGGACGTCATTGGCCCCATCGGTGTTTCGGGCTATGGGGAATTCAGTACCAAAATAGTTCCCGAGTGTGAGTGTCCTCAAGTAATCTATGAGTTAGAAAGCTTTGCCGATGTTGAGGGCCCGATTGTTTGGAGTGAGAACGAGCCAGGCAAAATAGTCTTTGCTCCGGCAAACTATGATAACCGTAAAAAGATAATAGGTCCCTTAATGAATTCTGTTTTGGCAAATACTTTGGGGCAACCCAAGGAAAAAATTCCGGCACTCTTCGAAGCAATTTTTAAATCTCTTAGTGAAAAACACGTACTTTTTTATCTGGTTGATAAAAATACTCAAAAAAGCGTCGAGACATTCGGTATTGCGGGAACATTAGACGAATTTGAAGGGGATTATTTGCATATAAATGATGCAAATCTGGGAGGGAGGAAGTCCAACCTTTATGTTACCCAGGAAGTTAACCAAGAAATAAAAGTGAACAAGGATAAATCTATCGAGAAGACTTTGACGATAACTTATAAAAATCCTGAAGATTATGACGGTTGGCTGAATTCTGTACTACCTAATTGGGTGAGAATTTACGTGCCCAAAGGAAGTCAACTAATTTCTTTTGACGGGGCGGAGGAAAAGATTGATCCTTATGATGATCTCGGAAAGACGGTCTTTGCCGGATTTTTTAAACTGCGTCCCAAAGGAGTAGTAAAACTCACCGTAAGATATAAGTTACCGTTAAAGACAAGTAATGAATATAAACTTTTAATCCAGAAACAACCCGGTAAAGATAAAATTCTTCACGAAATAAGTTTCGGGAAAAAGAAAGAAGACTTTTACCTGGAGGCAGATAAAGAGTTTAAATTTAAAGTCAAATAGTATAGGTAAAAATAAAAAGTGAGAGTAAAGTATTATTCTTCAGAAGGAATCGTATTAGCCAAAAAAAATTACTCAGAGGCAGATAGAATTATCATTCTTCTGACCAGGAACTGGGGTAAACTTCATATTTTGGCTAAGGGAGTAAGAAAACCCATTAGTAAAAAACGAGGATCGCTTGAGATTTTTAGTCGCATTAGGTTTTCAGCTTCCCAGACAAAAGGACTCGCCTTAATTACGGAGGTTGAAATTATAGATTCTTTCAATAGTATAAGAGCGAATTTGAAAAAGGTAGCCGTTGCTTATTTTTTTATGGAAGTTTTGGGACGAGTTTTACACGAGGGAGAAAGACACAATGATGTTTATGAGATCACTCTTTCGTATATTGATAAATTAAGGTGCGGTGTCAAATTAGGAAAATTAAGAGCAGATTTCATTTATAAAGTGCTGGTCTCATTAGGCTTTTGGCCAAAAGGTAAAGAAATGAATAATCCCGATTTAGTTTTAGAGGAAGTTATTGAAAGAAAGGTTAATTCGATAAGGGTCGGTAAAAGACTTTTAAGTTAAGAGAAATTTATGCAAGTAAGATGTTAATATCAAGTCTATTATATGACAACTAAGTTTAAATGCCCGCACTGTGGAGAGCAAATTGAAGTATCTGAAGCCTTAACTCATCAGATCGAAGAGCAGGTCCTTGAATCTTTAAAAGATGACCATAAAAGACAGCTGCAAGACGCCATTAAGAATGCTGAAGAAAATGCTCTCAAAAAAATTAACGAGAAATATTTGCATGATTTAAATAATGCCAAAAAGGAAGCTGACGAAGAAAGGCAAAGAAGTAACAAACTCTTGAATCAGCTGGAAAACTTAAACGATGAAATCAGAAAATTGAGACGAAAGGATGAGGAAAGGGATTTGGAAATGAAGCGAAAGTTAGCAAGCGAGGAAGAAGAAATTCGCGAGGATGCAGCAAAAATAGAAAGAGAAAAGGCAAGTTTGGATATTGCTGAAATGAAGAAGAAGCTGGAGGATACACAAAAAGCCTTGAGTGATGCACAATCAAAGGCAAAGCAAGGTTCACAGCAGCTTCAGGGTGAGGTGTTGGAACTGGATTTGGAAGAAAAGTTGAAAAATAGTTTTGTGTATGACGAAATAAACCCGATTGGGAAAGGCGTCCAAGGAGCGGACATTCTGCAAATCGTCAGAAATCAAACTGGTAAAGTTGCAGGAGTAATTTTGTGGGAAACAAAAAGAGCCAAATGGACTACCTCCTGGATTCCAAAATTAAAGGAAGATGGTAGGAAAAATGACGCCACAATGACAGTTCTGGTTTGTGAGAATTTACCAAATGATATCGAGCATTTTAAAGTAATGAATGGTGTAGTCGTTACATCTTTATCTTATTGCCTTTCACTCGCTGCAATATTAAGACGCAATCTAATGCTTATAGCACAAGCAAAATCAACCTCAGTTAATAAAGACGAAAAATTGGAACTTCTGTATGAATATATTCAAAGCGACGCTTTCAGACATCGATTCGAGGCCTTTGCAGACGGAATTGTCGCAATGGAGGGGGATTTACTAACAGAAAGAAGATCTATGGAGAGAATTTGGAAGAAAAGAGAGACGCAAATTAAAAGGATACAATTAAATACCTCGAGAATGTTTGGAGAATTGCAAGGAGTAATGGGCAACGCTCTACCCGATATCAAGACTTTAAAATTAGAGAGCGGGGAATGAATTGCAAGAGTTACAAGACCAGCTACATTTAAGGTGAGATTTATCTTTCTTCTTGGAATCTTCCAAATCTTGAGATAAAATTCGAAGTATGGACTTGATGGCAGACATTACTTCTTTAGCCAAAAGACGGGGATTTATTTATTCGGGAAGTGAAATTTATGGCGGACTTACGGGATTTTGGGATTACGGGCCATTGGGGGTTGAGCTGAAAAATAATATCAAACGTCAGTGGTGGAAGGACATGGTTTACGATAGAGACGATGTTGTCGGAATTGATGCCGCAATAATTATGAATCCTCAGGTTTGGGTTGCATCAGGCCATACGGAAGGATTTTCCGATCCTTTAATAGAGTGTCGAGTATGTCATAAGCGTATTAAGGCGGATGACGAGAATTTGGTTAAAGCTCATGAGAAAGAACATGGAGGCAAATCAACTTGGACAGAGGCCAAAAAGTTTAATTTACTTACGGAGGTATATTTGGGTGTAACAGAACCCAAGCAAAAAGCCTACCTACGTGGAGAGATAACTCAGGGAGTGTTTGTTAATTTTCAAAATGTTATTGACTCAACACGTATAAAAATTCCTTTTGGTATAGCACAAGTCGGTAAAGCTTTTAGGAACGAGATTACTCCAGGGAACTTTACTTTCAGAAGTAGGGAATTTGAGCAGATGGAATTGGAATTTTTTATAAAACCTGATGAAAAGGAATCAAAAAGGCTATTTGAATATTGGAAAGAAGAAAGACTGAATTGGTATGTAAAACTGGGAATTAAAGATGAGAATTTACGCTTTCAAGATCACGATAAAGATCATCTTGTTCACTATGCGAGATACGCAACGGACATACAGTATAAGGCTCCCTTTGGTTGGAGTGAATTAGAGGGAATTCACCACAGGGGTGATTGGGATTTGGGAAGACATAATCTTACTTATAAAGACCCTGATTCGGGAGAAGAATATACGCCCTGGGTTATTGAAACATCAGGCGGGGTTGACCGGGCAACATTATTTTTCCTACTTGATTCCTATTATGAAGACGGTGATAGAGTAATTTTGAAACTTAATCCCAAACTTGCACCTTATAAAGTGGCTGTATTTCCGCTTTTGGCTAATAAGGAAGAATTAGTCGCCAAAGCAAAAGAAATTTATCAAACCCTTTCCAAAAACTTCCACACAGCCTGGGATTCCCGGGGAAATATCGGAAAAAGATATTTTGCCCAGGACGAGATCGGAACCCCCTGGTGTGTAACTATCGATTTCCAGACTTTAGAGGATAGTACTGTAACAATAAGAGATAGAGATTCGGCAAGCCAGGTCAGGCATCCTGTTGACAAACTTGAGCAATATTTTCAGAATAGACTTAAGGACTAACAATAACTTGTCCCGAGGAGGGACGACGAGGAATGAAAAAATATCTGCCTTTTATATTACTTTTTGTAGGATTATTAATAACAATTGGTGCTTTCGTTTTCGTACGTAAAGCCGCTACAAAGCAAGCGTCAGATGGGGTCGATGATGAAGTGGTTGAGGTACCACTGGAGGCGCGTCCTGTTGTTTCCTTAACTCCCAGATCAGACGGTCATTACCTGGATCTTAAAATTATCAAACTAACAGCTCTTAAGGCTTCGTCGCTAACTTACGAATTTCTATACGTGGTTCCCGGACAGGATCAACCCCAAGGCAGCGCTCCTACGGTAGATATTAAAGGAAAAGACGATTTTATAACGGATTTACTTTTGGGAACCGAGTCCTCGGGAAAATTCAGGTACGATGAAGGAGTGGAAAAAGGAACGTTAACTCTCACTTTTAGAAATGATCAGGGTAAACTCCTGGGAAAATTTTCTACCGGTTTCAGTTTGTCTTCGAGTAAAGATTTGATTTCTATACCCGACGGAGAGTTCACTATATCTTTAGATAAAACTCCCAAGAAAGAGTATTTTGTTGTGATGGAAACTTGGGGCATTCCCGATTCGACTCCGACAACAATAAGCAAAGGACCTTATGGTCTCTTTTCGTCGATAGACATAAAAAAACTTTCGGGAAAAGTAAGCATGGGTGGAAGTAAAATCTTCATGCATATTACCGGTTCTTTATGGGAAGAGTTTAACGACGGATCGATATTTGATACCGATACCGGAATCTTTTACGGATCTTCGAAATAAATAATATTTAATAATATCCCCTTTTCGTAGTTTCTTCGGCTCAATCTATGGTGGTAGCTATATCCCAGAGTACATATTGACACGGGTGTGAAAATGTATAAAAATGGTTATTAGTGGTGAATAGTGGTGTACACTATATCAACGCATTTTAAAATCTGCCCAGAATTGATCCGATGCTTATAGGTTCATATTTGGGTTTATTAGGTGAAAAAAGAAGAACTGCAATTCCTAAGAAATTTTTAGACGAAATTGGAATCGAATTAATTATTGCGAAGTGGTACGAGAATTGTTTGGTTCTGGTCAATCAAAATTATTGGCAAAAACTTTTAGAAAGGTTGACCGGAGGTTCAAAGGTGATCAGTTTCGGAGTAAGAGACATTGAACGTTTTATTTTGGGTTCAGCCTTCGAAATTAAACCTGACAGTCAAGGACGAATTATAATTCCGGAAATATTGTCCCAGTATGCAGTTTTTAAAAAGGACCTAATATTTTTGGGACTTGGCGACCGGATTGAAATTTGGGCTAAGGAGATTTGGGACGAAAAAGCAAAAGTAATCAGCGGAACGTCTAAAGAATTTATAGAAAGATTAGCGGAAGCTAAAAGATAATTAATTTGAAACATGATCAAGTATTACAAAATGAAAGTAAAAAAAAGTTTAAATGCGGTATTTGAATTTTTAAATAGTTCACAAAATATCAGGGCTGAAAACAAAAATGGTAAATTTGGACAACGATCGGCAAGTTCATGAATCGGTGCTTTCCGAAGAGGTTATTAAAGCACTCGGTTTGCCCGCACATTTAAACAAAGACGACTCAGTTGATAAACCCAGATATATTGATGCGACATTGGGACTCGGGGGTCATTCGGTCGAAATAATAAAAAGAGGGGGAAAAGTGCTGGGGATAGATGTCGACGAGAATGCGATAAAGATTGCAGAAAGTAAACTTAAGGAAGTCCTTCGGGCGAAAAGCCTAACCGGACTGGAAGCCTGCCCTACTCCTTACCAAGATAGTAAGGAGTTTTTTACCTTAGTTATCGGTAACTTTATCCATATTGACGAAATTGCCAGATCTTATGGATTTACAAACGTCGATGGAATCCTTTTTGATCTGGGAATTTCTACCCCACAACTTTCCTCATCCACACGCGGTTTCTCTTTTCAAAATAAAGCGGCAACTTTGGATATGCGCTTCAATCCGAAAGTTCAAGGTGTAACCGGTTTTGATTTACTCAACAGTCTAAATAAAAGGCAATTGCAGGAACTCTTTGAGATTACTTTACCTAAATATATCTCACGTAAGCTAGCGGGTGAAATAATTGATAGGCGAAGGCAGACACCGTTTAAAACCGTCGGCGATTTTATAGGTGTAATCGTAAAAACTGTTCACGGTAAGGAAAAAATAAATATCGCGACGCTGCCTTTTTTGGCACTTAGAATCGCAGTCAATTCCGAACTTGTTAACCTGAAAGAATCTTTACCACGGGCTTTTAGCCTATTAAAGCCAAAAGGCAGGCTGGTTGTTATAAGTTTCCATTCAAAAGAGGACGTAATCGTCAAAAAATTTTATCTGGAAAAAGAAAGTGACGGGCAAGCCAAAATTTTAACCCAAAAACCGATTATTCCGAAAGATACTGAAATACATAGGAATCCTAAATCAAGAAGCGCCAAAATGAGAGTCTTGGAGAAAATATGAATAGAATAAGAAAATCTATACCTAAAAAAGAAAAAAGGATAAATCCCTTAAAAAAGAGCGGGTTTGTGTGGATTTCTATAGTTATATTTGTACTTAGCCAGATTTATTTTACTATTCATACATCAGAGCTGGGCAGCAAACTTTCAACGCTAGAGAAGAATACTCTTGAAATTTCCGAAAAAAACCAAAAATTGAAAGATGAACTTATCGGTGCTACCTCGCTATTTAAACTTGAAGAACGTGCTGAAAGTTTAGGATACTTTCCTAACCAAAAAACTGTTTATATCAGTAGCGATGAATTTGTCGCCAAAGCACCCTGAAATGAAAGATGATTACTCGACTAAGAGTCTACACACTGCTGTTTATAGTTTTTTTTATTGTTCTTCTAATAAGGCTTTTTTATTGGCAAATCTATAACGGTAGTAACCTTTCCGCAGAAGCAAGAACTCAATATAAACAGGGTAGAAGTCTAAGCGCACAAAGAGGAGAGATACTGGCTTCCGACGGCAGTTGGTTGGTGGCAAGCGGACAGTCCTGGTTAATATACGCCTCCATCCCTAATTTAAAAAACGACCCCAAAAAGATAGCTGAGAAATTAGCGCCCATACTAATCGAAAGTGAAGACCGAAAAGACATTTTGGAGGAAATAGACAGAATTACTTCGCTTTTGCAGAAAAAAGATATTGTATGGATATCCTTAAAATCCAGAATCTCAGACGACATAAAGAATAAAATTGACGAGCTAAAAATAGAGGGAATAGGATTCGAGCCCGTTGAATCACGCATATATCCCGAGGGATCTTCTTCGGCACAGATTTTGGGTTTTGTTGGAAAAGATGATGAGGGTAATGATAAAGGATATTTTGGAATAGAAGGATTTTATGACCTACCGCTTTCCGGTAAACCCGGATTTATTTCTCGTGATGCCGACGCAAGCGGAATACCCATTATCTTAGGAAGTTCAAGGGAGGTCTCCGCCATAAAAGGGGTTAATTTATCGACGCATATTGATAAGTCCGTTCAGTTTTCCATAGAAAAAAAATTAAAAAAGGGAATTGAACAGTATGGAGCAGTCAGTGGGACTGTAATTGTTATGGATCCTAAACAGGGGAGCATACTCGGAATGAGCTCAATTCCTTCCTATGATCCTTCCCGCTATTGGGAATACGGAGATACTTTTTTTAATAATCCTGCTATTTTTTCCTCTTTTGAACCGGGTTCGATATTTAAAGTTTTAATTATGGCGGCTGGAATAGATGCAGGCGTTATCAAACCGGAAACGATATGCGACGTTTGCTCGGGACCTTACAGGATAGATAAATATTCGATAGAGACTTGGAACAATCAGTATCACCCGAATTCGACGATGGTTGATGTAATTGTCAACTCCGATAACGTGGGTATGACGTTTGTAGGCGAAAAGCTAGGGCCACAGATGATGTTCGAATATTTAACGAAATTCAAAATTGGTGAACCTACCGGAATTGATCTCCAGGGAGAGATTAGTCCAAAGTTAAGAGAAAAGGACTCGTGGAGTATTGTCGATGTGGCCACAGCCAGTTTTGGTCAGGGTATAGCTGTTACTCCAATTCAGATGATACGGGCGGTAGCGGCAATTGCTAACGGTGGAGTAATCAGAAGACCTCAAGTCGTAGAAAAAATTGTAGGAGACGGCTGGGAGGACGTTATCAACAACGATTCTGCGGAGAGGGTAATCTCCGAAAAAGCTGCGAACGAAGTAACTCTTATGATGGCGGAAGCTGCTTCCAGAGGTGAATCAAAATGGACCTATAAAAAAGGATTCAGGGTCGCCGGAAAAACGGGAACGGCTCAGATTCCAATTGCCGGTCATTATGATGAAGAAAAAACAAATGCGTCATTTATTGGATTTGCGCCTTATAATGATCCGAAGTTTGTAATGTTGGTAACCTTGCAGGAGCCTTCGACCTCACCTTGGGCATCAGAGACGGCCGCTCCCCTATGGTACTCAATTGCCGGTGACCTATTCACTTATTTTGGAATTCAGCCGGAAAACTAGTATAATTGAGTTCAACTTTATGAATGTCAAGGTAAAGGGTGGCCAAGTCTTATCCGGTGAAGTTTATCCTTCGGGCAGTAAAAATTCTGCAGTTCATATAATACCCGCAACTCTTCTTTTTGACGGAGAGGTGGTTTTAGAAAACGTTCCCAATATCACTGATGTTGTACGTTTGACTCAGATACTTAAAAAGTTAGGCAGCAATGTTGAGTGGAATTTACAGGAGAGCCGAATGGTCGTAGATAATTCAAAAGTATCCTTTAAGAATCTGACGGAAGAAGATTTGGGAAATATGAAAGGAACATCTCTTTTATGGGGAGCGTTACTATCTCGCTTTGGTAAGGTAGACTTTAGGGATCTTCCCGGAGGTTGTACCCTTGGAATCAGACCTTTTGAACCAGCATATAAGGCATTCAGAGATCTGGGTATTTCGATTACGGAGACAGAAAAAGGAGTGGTGATGGATTTGGCAGAAGCTGAGGCAAAAGAAATTTGGTTAACCGAAATGAGTCCAACCGTAACAACGAATATGATTATGATCTCTGTATTTTTAAAAGGGAAAACGAGAATTATTGGTACAGCTGCCGAACCTCAAGTACAGGACGTTTGTAATTTCTTAAATAGTGCCGGAGCGAAAATTAAAGGAGTTGGATCTAACATTCTTGAGATCGAGGGAGTAAAAAGTCTTCGGCCGGTAACACATACTTTGTTGAGCGATCATTATGAGATTACAACCTTTCTGGCTTTAGGCGCATTAACCGGGGGAGAAATGAGGGTTCATAACGCACTGCCTGATATGTTTCCACCCATTAATTACGAATTTTCTAAATTTAATATAAAAGTAGATTACGAAAACGATGTTGCTGTTTTAAGAAAAAATCAAAAAATTACTCTCACTGGATCGTTTGAAAAAAAGACTAATGTTGTACGTGCCCAGCCTTGGCCGGCACTGCCCGTCGATCTTCTTCCTATTTTTATTCCTCTGGCTTTGGCAGCTCCTGATGGTTACATGTTATTTCACAACTGGATGTACGAAACCGGACTCTTCTGGACGAGCGAGCTTACAAAATTGGGGGCAGAGATTATTATGAGTGATCCCCACAGAGTGATAGTATTTGCGGGTAGGAAATTAAAAGGAGCGTCAATGGAAGCCCCCTATATTATCCGGGCGACTGTTGCACTCGTTATGTCCGCAATGATAGCCGAAGGGGAATCACTCATTTTAAATGCCGACACGCTTTCCCGCGGCCACCCGAATTTTAGCGAAAATCTAAAGAAACTCGGAGCCAAGATACGGGAGGTTCCCTAGATCTTGACATGTCAAACTTGGCTATCTTTTATGAAATTATCTAGTCTTCTTGAAGCTCTTCCAGAATATAAGCTCTTCGAACCTAAAGATAGGAATATCACTCAAATTACCGACGACTCAAGAAATGTAAAAAAAGGATGCATATTCGTGGCAGTCAAAGGATTAAATGTAAATGCCCATAAGCTTATCCCTGAGGTTTTAGAAAAAGGCGCACAGGTGGTTGTTGGAGAAGAAAGCCCTAAAAAAGATTGGCTGAAAAAAACTACCTACGTCAAGGTTGGTAATTCCCGAAAAGCTTTGGGTTTATTGGCGTCGCAATGGTTTGATAACCCCTCGTCAAAATTAAAAGTTGTTGGCGTAACTGGTACAAAGGGAAAAACTACCACAGTTCATCTTATATACCACATTTTAACTTCACTTGGAAAAAGGACGGGATTAATATCATCAATTACTTATCCTGGATTGCACGTTACTACCCCGGGTTCTATTGAACTTCAGAAATTACTTAAAGATATGGTCGATAATAACTTTAAATACGCGGTAATTGAAGTTAGTTCCCATGGTATCGATCAAGATAGAATTGCAGGAGTTAAGTTTGAAGTTGGGGTTTTAACCAATATAGCGCCGGAACACCTCGACTACCACAAAACTTTCACCGAATACAAAAAGATTAAAATGTCATTTATAAACTCAGCTGAGGTGAAGGTAATATGTCCTAAAACTACAAAAATAAATGTTCTTCCCGGAAAGTTTAATAATCTGAATGCGGAGGCCGCAACTCGAGTTGTTCAGGTGTTGGGTATAGATAGACAGAAAGTTATCTCGACTCTTAATTCATTTAAACTACCAGAAGGCAGGCTTGAAGAAGTGGAGAATAATAAGGGTATTAAAATCTATATCGACTTTGCCCATACACCCGACTCGCTTGAAGCTGTTCTTATTTACTTAAAAAGTATAAAAAAAGGGAAGTTAATTTCAGTTTTCGGAAGCGCGGGAGAAAGAGATGCACAAAAAAGGTCGAAAATGGGGGAGATTGCCGCGAGATATTCGGATACAATTATTCTGACTTCCGAAGATCCGAGAAGCGAGGATCCATCTGATATTATTTATCAAATTAGAAGCGGCATTTCGAAAAACTTTAAAGATGTTATTGAAATTGTTAATCGTAAAAAAGCAATCAAAGAAGCTATAAGGATAGCAGAACCCGGAGATACGGTAGCTTTATTCGGCAAAGGGCATGAAAAATCGATGAATTTAGACGGAATCCAAGAAACACCTTGGTCAGAGCATGAAGTAGTTAGATTCGCCCTTGAGAAGAAATCTCAAAATTAAAAAAGAACCGCCCGATAGCATGAAATGTATAGGTGCTAAATCGCAAACTTTATTTATATTTCACTAAACAATATGGCTGAAGCAACTAAATTCGTTCCCAAAGGCATTTTACTTGACGTAGATGGAACACTAACGAACTCCAAAAGAGAGTTTTCTCCTAAGATAATTCAGGTAATTAAAAATCTTTCTAAAACAGGGATTTCCTGTGGGGTTTCCACCTCAAGACATTATGCCTTTATTAAAAATTATATTTTGCCCCATTTTCCGAAAGATTCTTTACATATAACTTCGGGTGGAGGACAAATAGTTACATCATCGGGGCAAATTATTTGGCAGAACGTTATAGATGAGAAGTTAGTCAAAGAACTAATTCAAAAGGTTGAGCAGCTTGGCGGAGCGGTAATCTTTGGAACCGGATCTAATTTGTATTGTAGTGATTCTATTTATGATAATGTTAGAAATCATCCTTGGAAAATTGACGTCTTTCCCGTAAGTTATGCTACTTCCTACGAAATTACACTTCTTTCAGTTGTGCAAATTAACCCTGATATTAAAAAGTATATAAAATCAATTAAGAGTATAAGTAACTGGTTACTAAAAAATAGTTCGGGGGGGGAGTATTTTGATATTTGTGCTAAAGGAGTGAATAAGTTAACGGCGGCTAGGATTTGGTGCAGACAATTAGGCTTAGGTCTAAAAGATATAATGGCAGTCGGAGATAATGAAAATGATTACGAGCTGATATCAAATGTAGGATATGGAGTAGTCATGGGTAATTCTCCAGTAAGGCTAAAAATGGTCGCAAAGAAAGTTATAGGCTTTTCAGATGAAGGTGCATTAGTTAAATTTCTGATGTCACTTCTGATGAGAAATAAGAGTCATGGGTAAAACTAACGAGTTACTGGCAATGACTGTACCTGGGTTTGTACCACAATGGATACCAATTTTAACATTATCTCCGATTACGCTTCCGAAGGACGTGCCCACGTCCACCAGTCTATCTTTTATCAAAACTCGAATATTGTCTCGATCAAGTCTCCTGTTGGCCGTAATAAATCCGGCACCTATTCGGCAGTTTTCACCAATTATTGAGTCGCCTATAAATCCAGAGTGAATATGTGTTTTCGCACCAATGATAGAATGTTTGATCTCAACACTGTTTTGTAACTCTGTGTCTTCTTCGAGGACCGTTTCTTTCCTAATTTTACAGAAACTACCTACTAGGCAGTTTTTACCTATATAACAAGGGCCTTGGATAAGAGTGTATTCGTAAATTTTTGCGCCATTTTCTATAACCACTGGTCCTGAAATTATGGCTGTTGGATGAACCCAGGCCTTTTTGTGAACTTTCGGAGTTTGTGGGAATTGGGAGAATTTATAATTTGCTATAGAAAAAAGATCCCAAGCGTATTTTAAAGATAGGGCGGGATGATCACTTCTAATGGCGATAACTTCGCCTTGGGAAGCATATTTATTTAGCGCTTCCTCCAACAGGTATTCTGTTATATTAAAATTTCCCATTAAGTCCATGAAATCTGAGTTAAGAATGTAGACCCCGAGTATTCTTTGGTTTGAAAGTCCGGACAGATTAGCTGGTTTTTCAACAACTTTTGTAACTCTCTTACCCTTTAGCCCCAAAATGCCATACTTTTGGGGTTGGTCCGTAGATTGAGAAAAAAGACAAACAGTATTTTTTGAAAGAGTCTTAATATTTTTCAATCGAGAAAGGTGAGTATCAATGTTAATCTGTTGGGGATTGATAACCAAAAATTTGTCATGTAGGTAACGTTTAACTCCCAATAAGGCAGATGCCATTCCTAGTGGTTGTTTTTGAGTATAAAAATCTAACCCAATCCCTTTACCGCCTAAATTTTCAAGGGATTTTTTCGTCATCTTATCTTTTGGAGATGTAATAACAACCACTTCTTTGATCCCCGCTTTTTTTAGAACCCCAACCGTTTGCCGAATAATCGGTTCACCCATTAAAAGAAAGTTACTCTTATGATAGTTTCTTGAGTTGAAGGGAACGAATCTTGAATTTATACCGGCAGCAAGTATGACTGCTTGAGAAGGAAAGAAAATTCTAGTCATGATCTCTAATAAATATAAGTTGATATCTTAAATTATTCCATCCGAATAATAATGCTCTGTTGCGATACCAGCATATACCATTCCGGTTTTTCTTATTTCGGTAAGATCCATGGATCTATGGACCCAACCGACAGCTACGCGTATTTCATTAGCAAAAAGTAGTTCTTTATCAAGCGAATCTCCACATAATATATCTCTTGCCAACACGTCAAGCCTTCTAAGCGTTGGTTTCATTAGTTTCTCTGCATTCTCATAGGGTTCTTTCACCCTATAATCCACTCTAAAATTTCCATTCTCGCTACAAGCTGTACCGTTGTATTGATAAAGAAACAAATAATTTGCGCCTACTACATTGTTGACGGTTGAGGAAGGGGAGTTCAGACCGGTATAATTGCCAGGATCGATTACATAATAGCCATCATGTGCCGTTAACAAGTTTTCCAAGTGTTCATCTCCATGGCACAAAACCATTATTGGGTCTTTTTTTCGGCTTAAATTGTTAAGGCACTCTTCTAAAGTCTGTCCGACCGGCGGGTATTTCTCTCCATTGACGATAACTGCCTTATCTCCGATAGATTCAATAGTAGGATCAGACGCCAATCGTACTAATGTCTTTAACGACTCTAATCTCCAATTTCTTGCAACTTGCTCTTCATCCATAGGTCTTCTGGTATCCAACCACATCTTTTCCATATCGGACATGAATTCAACCAGAGTCCGATTAGCCGCCTGAGGATCAGTCTCAAGAAGCTTGCTTGCGGCGGAAGCATCTTTAATTGCTTGCACAACCAGAATAGGACCTACCGACGTTTGTGCAAGGCGTGCTTTGGGCATTCTGAAGTATGGTCTTAAAAGTTTATATCCTTCGAATTCTTTTTGGGGTTGTCTTAAATAGAAATCTTCGCAACCGATTTTCAAGTAATAACCAACTACATTTTTTTGATCTAGAGTTAAAAAAGGTGTTAATTGCTCTCGGGTCATACTTAAATGATATCTTAAAGGATTAATCCGAAATTATTTTTTCCCATATTATAACGATTTTAGTTGATATTGCGCAAAGGGAGGTTAAGACAAAGGGGTAAAGCCTATTGCGCGAAATAATCTTTTCTGCGAAAATTTCCCAAAAAGACATATACTTTCAAATTGCCTAAGAGAGATGGTTCGGTTCATACTGTTTCTATTTAGCTCTATAGTATCATCGCCAAGCCGCACAAACCCTTCCTCTGTTGTATAAGCGTATCTGATTCCAGTTCTAGAAACAGCCTGATGGACAGTTTTGTTATGCAGTCCGTAAGGATATGCGAAGTGCTCACACTTTTTATTTAGCAACCGCTCGAGGTAATCTTTTGATTGTCGAACTTCATGATACATATTATTTTCGGAAATTTTAGTGAGCCTTGGATGATGAACGGTGTGCGGTTCTATTGAAACCAGATTAGAATCTTGAAGTTTTATTAACTCCCCCTTTCCCAGCATAGGAAACATTTCTCCTTGATTTTCTGATTCAAGACCGATGTGACAAGTTTCAACGAAAATGGTGGCGGGGATTTTATACTGCTTCAGGATTGGAAAAGCATTTGTATAATTATCCATAAAACCATCATCAAAGGTTACACAGACAGTTTTAGGCTTTAGTCCGCCGTCATTAATCATCCTTGTAAGCTCACTTAAAAGTACAGGATTGAATTTATTCTTACGTAGTAGTTTCATTTGCTCCTTAAACATCTTTGGTGAAACGGCATTATATACGCCAGAATCGGAAATTGTGTGGTAAGTAACGACAACTGCCACATTTTTTGGTTGCGGAAAAAGGCAGGTTAAAGAATAAGTTAAATTTTTGAAAGTAAACATGCCACAAATTACATTTAAGATAATATTTTAGTTCTGACAGTATCTAAAAGCTCTTGGGTATAACTACCTGCAATTTTACTCGTATAACTATCAGCTTCGGTGCTGGTGGCTGAATGAGTATCATTTATTACACGGACTATTTTGTCAATTAGGGGATGATTTGAACCCATGAGTTTTCTTAAGGGAAGTAAACTAAGCTGTCCTTTAATTGCGGGTTGAATGATGTTGTGTTCGACAAATGATATCTCCCTAAGTCTTTTGTTTTCCATCCAATCTTTTAGTCTAAGTTTCCTGGCGGCTTTATGTATTAGAGAAATTTCATTATCTCTCACGTCAACCCATCTTTTTATATCTCTGAAGTAAGCCGGATCTTTTCCTTGAGACAGAGAAAAAAGGGTTCTTCTTGGGCTTGTTATGGTTATTGTTGGAATAAAAGACACCAATTTTCCACGATCTCTTAATGAGTACCCGAATAGTCTATCGCTACCCTTGACAGGATTGCCCCTTTCGTCAGTCGGTTGCCGACTTCCACCAACCTCCGAGTAAGCGACTACTTCGATAGCAAAGTTTGCTCCATTAGTTTGTACTAAAGCTAACCCGTTTTCGCTTAAATAGTAGGCAATATTAACAAGATCTTCAAAGAAATTCTTTATCCCCGTAACTTTTTCTATTTCCTCATCGATCCAGTTAGGGTATCCGTGTATTCCTCCGACGGCTGACGCATTCGTTTTTCGAAACGTGTCGATAATTACTTTAACCCAATTTTTATTGACTATAGTGTCCGCATCGGTTAAGGCAATATATCTCAGTTTGGTTGCCTCTGGATTTTGGACTAAGTATTGAATTACAACTTCATCCATCCCCCTTTTACGCGCGTAAACAGGTCCTTTTTGTAAACATTCTAGTAAGTATATCGGCCACTTAATGTGTTGAGAGATTTTGTTGACAACATCCTTCGTTTTATCACTGCTCCCATTATTGACAACTACTATTTCAATTAATTCAGGAATGTTTCCGAGGCTTAATAACGTCTCGTCGATAAATTTCTCTTCATTATAAGCTGGTATGACCACCGTTAACTTGGTATTCGGTCGACAAAGTTTTATACCGGGGGTAATTGAAAGGTTATTTTTTCTACAGTAATCAAGAAGTATAGATTTTCTTATCTTGTTTATCACATGATTTTTCTTTTTTTCACTGCTCCGAAACAGTAGGCTAGGGTAATCTTAAAATTGTTTTTGCAAGTTTTTCAGAATTATGTCTTAGAAGATGTTCTTTTCTCGAATAATCTCCAAGTTTTGCTTTTGCTATTTTTGCCTTCGGAGCTAAACTTTTACACCTTTTTTCGTCCACTTTAATCAATTCCTGTCCTACGGATTTATAAATATTAACAATTTCACCTCTCAGAACTTTAGTATTTACAATTATATAATCTAATCTATTTCTATCGCCCAAATAAAATACCAATTTTTCCAGGTAGTCAGAGGCATTGAATGCATCCGTTTCTCCCGGTTTTGTAGTTAAGTTAAGTACAAAACACAGCTTGGCTTTGGAAGAGGAAATTGCTTCCTTGACTCCGTCGATCAAAAGATGCGGTAAAATACTGGTAAATAAATCTCCGGGAGCAAACACAATTTTGTCGGCATCTTTGATTGCCTTTAATACCCTCGGATTCGGGTCTGCCCGGGTATGAAAATGAATTCTTACTATTGGGTCTTTGGGATCGAAATCTGAACGGCGACTACGATAGTCTAAATTGGTTTCACCCTCGATATTAATACCCTCTTTAGTTATCCCTACAAGTTGCAGGTTGGTTAGCGTCGCAGGTAAAATTTTAGCGCTTATACGGAAAAGTGTTCTTTCCGCATCAGTTCCTCTATCCTGCCCGTGGAATATGTGATCAAGGCGTGCTCCGATAAGGTTTCCCAATGAATGTCCCTTAAAAAAACCGTCACTTTTTTCTAATCGATCATCAAAGAGTCTTTGAGCTACTTTTTGCTGTTCGTCATCCTCCATCAATGCCAAAATACACCTTCTAATGTCACCGGGGGGTAAGATTCCCAACTCAGTTCGTAGCCTACCTGAACTTCCTCCGCTATCCCAAGATGCAACAACGGCGGTAATCAATGTCGGGTTATTAAATCTTTTCAGGCCGTTTAATAAATTGAAGTGACCTGTTCCTCCTCCGAAAGTAACAATCTTTTGATTGTACATGTTCTTGACGAATATTTTTTCAATGTGATTATAGCATGTCTTTATAGGCCTCGGTCCAATTGGCCAATTTTATTCCTGATTTACGGATAAAGTTTGATATTTTTACATCGGTTAAAGTTTTAAGTTCGTCTTCTCTCTCCAGTGAGTACCTACTGATACCCATCAGTTTTTTGTCAAGCAATCCGGGATGACACATTAATTCGCCTACCCCATCTTCTAATCGTGACAAAATATTTAATAAGTTATTTACACTAATGCGGTTTAGATCCCTGATCCTTAAGCTATTCCAGCCAAAAAAATCCTTGATCATTTTTACACCATAAAAACCCCGAACAGGAATACCATACTTTTTAGAGTATTTTTCAAAAATTGATTTTACGTTTGGGGACATGTGAATATGGTGGTGTGAATCTAAATGAGTAGGATTCTTTCCGGTTATTTTTTTAAAATCTTTTAACTGTTTAATGAATTCTTTGTTTATTTTTTCTGTGGTTTGTAAACTTAAAGATCTTCCGTTGCAAATATCCGACTCCAGTTTTTTGCTGGTGATTTGAAAATGCAGTCCGACAGATAGCTTTGGAAATTTTGAAAGTTTACTTGCCGTTTTTGCGGCTTTTCCATAAACCATTAAAGATGTGCTGGTGACTATACCTTCGGAGTGAGCCTTAATTATTCCATCGTTAACCCCGCTGGTATATCCAAAATCGTAGGCGTTGACTATCAGTGTCTTCATGGGTCTTAATAGTTAAAATCTGTTACTGGGTTCTTGATACATGTGCAACTTCTTCTTTGGGAAGTCGGAAAAGACCTTCATCCATTCGTTTTTGGTCCAAATAGTGTGAAATAAATCCTACAGACCTGGGAATTATAAAAAAGGCATTGAAAAACTCTACTTCAGTTAACCTTTTTAGTTCTTTTATTGATAATCCTTCTTTTTCAAACAGAATATCCAAAAGTATGGCGGCCATTGCACCATCCACATTTAATATTAAATTTGATTTTTTATCCGTCGTTATCGATTCAACTTTTTTCGCAAACGCCAAAAACTTTCTATTTTTTAGTTTTGACGCCCACCTGCGTAGTTCTTTAACTCTTGGGTCCGGATTTTCCACCCTATATTTCTTATGCCCAATTCCCTCTATGGGTTTAGCGTTTGAGGAGTGTTCTTCAACAAAATCACCTGGATTAATACCAGATTCAACACCATAAATCCAATTTTCCGCAGCTTTATTAACAGCTCCTCCGAAACGGTTGCCGATGGTCAGAAGACCGGATGCGAGTGAGGATACCATATCTTTTCCTGCACGAGCAGATATGATTGTATTGACTGCGCCGGATACCGAAGGTCCGTTATCAACCAGGAGTTTCATAACCAAATCAACAAATTCTTCTAATTCCTTAGAGGTTATCTTTTTGCCTAATAGAAGCGATGCGGTTATATAGGAGAATGAATGTTTCTTGGCAAGGTCCAAAAGATCGTCATCAAAAATTCTGACGCCATAATCGGTTTCATGCGAAATTGTCGAAACAAATAATGCCCTCTGACGGTTAATAAGTTTTTTCCATTCTTTATCAATTGCAAAATTTTCTTTTGAAGACGAAGGTATTTTTTCAATTAACGAAACCAATTCTGTAAAAGAAGAACCGACTACGGCTCCGGCTTCTTTCAAAGATTTCATTTTAGCTTTTGCGCTCTCGTTGAAGTTTCTTGCAATTGCCTTTGCATGACCGAACTGAGGTGGAGTAGAAAAAGCTTCGGAAACGGAACCGGCAATATAGGTATAAACTGGCTTTGTAATTTTATTTTGCGATATTAATTCTGCTATCTTAAATTCATCAACTCCACCCAGTTCACCGAAATAAATTATATGTGAAGTTTTTGTATCCTTTTCGGCACTTACAATTGCCTCCATGGGTGTGGTTATCGGAAATCTGTCACCGCCGAAAGACATACAAAATGAAATTCTTTTTCCAAGAGAGGATACAACATTTAACAATTCATTTGTCATACCTCCGGACGCGGATAGCACTGCAATATTACCTGGCTGGTAAAGAATGGGATTAAATAGCTGTTTTATCTCAACACCACCTATCGCACCGAGTTTAAGTATTCCAGGTATCAGAAGTCCGACGCTGGAGGGGCCGATAATAAAGCGGTTTATTGACTGAATTTCTTTATATAGTTTTAGTGAATGGGTTTCTGGGGTGTTTTCTGCAAAAATAACCCCTCCAAGTAAATTCGTTAGGGATTTTAATGTAATATCGGTCGTAAAGAGTACTCTTCTTGCGGAAACCACACTTAAGAAAAGATTGATTTTATTGTTAAGATTATTAGGAGTTACTTCCAGATTACGATACACCGGTAAAAGTAATTCTTTATCTCCCCAAAAATATCTTTCACTTTTTTTATTTAATCCGATAACTCCGTGAATACTTGGTCTTGTCCTTCCTACAATAAAATCAAAATCCAATATGGACTGTATAATTGGAGGATATGAACCTAAAACTATAATGTTAGGTTCGCTATTCCTTAGTTTTTCGATGTCGATTATCATTTGATTATTTCTGTCAAAACTTTTTCCGGACCGTACACTTCTCCGAGCAACCCTTGCTTATCAAGAAAATCTCTCATCATTTCCAGTCCCTCTTCCTGATAAGGGCCTCCCCTCCTTACATATATTTTCACCTTATGTTTTTTTAAGAAAACGCTTTCTTCGTCCAAGGCTCTAATTATCCCCCTGAACGTTATTCTGATATCCGTAAAATTAGCGACCCCACCCGCAATATAAATCAATTTATTTTTAGCCGGGGACTTTTTCGCTAGCGAAATTATTATTTTAGTGAAAAGGTAAGTCTCCTCGTCGTTGGGATTTCCACTATACTCTGCGTAGTCTACGATATCCTTAGCTTTTCCTTTGTTATAAATTTCATCAGCTAAAACTATACTTGCTCCACCGCCTGAAAAGAGAGTAAATATATTTCCTTGTGGATTCAATAGATTTAACTTGAAAGATGCCGGACTTTTTTCGGCAAGTAAATTAGCGGATAATTCCTCCGGAGTCAAAGCCGAGTGAGTAGTGACTAAGTCAGCTTTACTCCAAATTCCATTAACAAAAAATTCGGCAGTATCGTCAACTTCAATCGCCAGATCTAAAAATATAATTCTTTCCCCTTTTATGATAAAAGGATTGCTCTCTAAAAATGATATACAATACTTATCAAATCCTGATATCAACTCTTCTAAAATTTTCACATTAACTTTTAAAAAATTACTGATTTTTGTGATAGTTTTATTGGAATAGATTTCCTTTTTAACGGTATTTTTCTGGTTTTCGATATCAACTCCACCTTTATTTGAGTAATAAATTGCGATTCCCTCTCTTACCCTTTCTAATGCGATGAATTTTTCATCCTTTTTTGAATGGGGTATGTACTCTTCTATTAATAACCGATTAAATTTTTTATCAAATAATTTACGCGCATAAGTTTTAAGTTGTTGCCTTTGAATGTCTTTAAAAAGGAAACCACTCTTCTCACGTTTTTTGATTCCTTCATCCACCTTAATAACGTATCTTTTATCAGGTTGAAGAGTTTTAATTTGTTTCTGTAGACTTCCTTCTTTTAAGATTTTAAACCCTTCGTATTTATAGCCGAAATAGGAAGAGAGGAGGCCTTTTGCTTTATACTCAGAGATTATTACACGAGCCATTTTAATGGAGTAATTAATGAAAACGTTAACTACTGAAATCTACCTCAATTATTGTTGCATCATCGCTTGGTTTTAATCTTAGGATGTTTTTGTACTCCGTATCTCTGAGAAGTTCAGCAGCACCCTTTTGGAGGAACTTAAGCTGTTTTCCGATAGTGTAGATTTCAGTGTCTTCTAGCAAATTCCATAAGACAGAATCTTTGGATAATCCGTTCAATTGATAAGGAAGTACTGCTCCGTCAGATGCCAGGATTAATTTCCTTAGATCGGGAGTAATCGGTAGTTTCGTTTCGTAAATAAGATTATTCGAAGTGAGTTCGTCCATTCCGTTTAAGATACCGCAGCCATCAGGTGTATTTATTTTTTTGGTAAAAGATATTCTTAATTGTTCCTTGACTAACGATTTGAGCTCGGGAGTTTCTAGAACTTGTCTGGGTGTAATTTGGTGCATTTTAGAAAGATCCAGCAATAAGTTTAATGTTTCTATATCAAATCTTTCATTTTGATTAACTGTTAGCTCTGTTACATCCCCGTTGTCGAAATAAGCGAAGGCGAGAGTATCCGCAACGTGGGCAACAGATATCTCATTTTTATGGGCATCAATAAGGCAGAAAGTAGCCGCCATACCAGGAATACTTAAAACGTCCTGGTAGTCGACTCCTTCAATTTGACTCAGTCTTGAACGAAGCCACCCATTCATTGTTCGCATAATATCAGCGGCACTAATATCACCTTCTAAAACCAGAGATTGATATTCGGAAGATCTTGTAAAGCTATAACTTACTAAGTGCGAAACGTAACAAGCTCCGCTTAATCCGTACCTTGCCAATCCGGCAATATCCCTTTGGCTGGAGGTCCCGTCCAAAACCGCAACCAGTTTTCTGCCATTACCTATTGGGGTAATTAGAGTGGAGTCTTCGTTCAAGCGACCGTTTATGTTACCGGACTTTGTTTCTGCTTTTATTGTTATATTGAGACCTGTGGTTTCATCGGGAATGAAAAGCTCTTGAGAAAATGAGTATTCGAAAGATTGAGCTAATTCTGCACGGGGAAGTGACCAGAAACTTTCTCTATCATCGGAGACTTGTTGAGGAAGGTATAATGGCGTTTCAGTAATAGTCATACATTAGGGGCTCATATTGTATCACATAACAATTATAACAGGGTATAATTAGTTTAACGTTACGTTTGAAGTTTGTAATGGGCAGTGGAAATGCTGCCTTGAAAGGAATCTCCTTTCAAGGTAAATATAGAACTTGTTTCAAAACTCGCCCTTCGGGTTCGTTTTGATGCCTGACGGTATTGTTATATGAAGTGTTTTGAAACCACTTCATAGTATTTCAGGAATGAACAATTTAAGAAGAATTCATTTCATGGGGATTGGCGGCAGCGGTTTATCGGGTGTTGCTGTTATGGCCAAGAAGGCGGGTTACGAAGTAGACGGATGTGATATAGAAAAAGAGACTCCCTATCTTGGTAAGGTGAAAAAAGCCGGGATTAAAATATATTATGGACACAGTCCGGATCATCTGAAAGACACTGACCTTCTTGTAATTAGCCCTTCGGTAGTCTTTCAAAACAGTAAACACTTGGAGTATAAAGGCGCGAAAGAAAAGAAAATAGTAAAGCCGTGGGACGAATTTGTAGGAGAATATTTATTGAAGGGTAAAAAGGTTATTTGCATTGCCGGTACCCATGGTAAGTCGACAACGACAGCGCTCTCCGGACTTATTTTTGAGGCTGCCGGAACGGAACCTAACGTTTTGGTTGGGGCGACAGTACATGAATGGGGTGCAAACTATAGAATCGGGGAGAGCGATCTTTTTATAATTGAATCCGATGAATTCTATGATAAGTTCTTAAGCTATGGACCTCAAATTATCATTCTCAATAATATTGAGTTCGATCACCCCGACTATTTCAAGGATGAAAAGAAACTCATAGAAAGTTTTAGAAAGTTTGTAGAAAGTTTACAAGGAGATAAAATTTTAATTATTAATTTAGACTCTTCAGGTATCCAAAATCTTTTTACTTTACTTGGAAAAAAGACTCAAGGATTGAAAGTATATGGTTATACTCTTAAACAGAATTCAACTTTTAAAGTCAAAAATATGGTTTATGGAACAATATCAAAAAAGGAACCCGAATTTACAGACTTTGTCGTCTACTCAGATAGTTTGCATTTGGACACTAGTTTTAGGTTAAAAATAATGGGTGACTACAATGTGTCAAATAGTCTAGGCGCAATAATCTTAGCCCAACTATTTAACGTTAAGTTAGAAACGACAAGGGAAGTACTGTCAAACTTTGATGGTATTGGAAGAAGATTGGAATTAATCGGAGAGAAAAAGAAAATCCTCATATATGATGATTATGCTCATCATCCGACAGCAATCAAGGCAACTATTTCGGCATTGCGCCAGCGATATCCAACAAAAAGAATTTGGGCGATAGTTGAGCCGCATTCTTACTCGCGGACTAAAGCCTTACTGGGTAGTTATAAAGACGTTTTTGATATAGCCGATAAAGTTATTGTCGGTCCTATCTTTAAAGCACGTGATATCAAGAAGTTCGGGGTTGATAATACATCGATAGTTAAGGCTACTTCCCATAGCGATATCAGACCTATTGGTAATTTAGATGAGATAACCAAATTGATAAAGAGGGAAGCTGAGGCGAATGATGTAGTTCTTGTCATGGGTGCTGGTTATAGCTATATGTGGGCAAGAGAAATATTAAGAAATTTATGATAATTCAAACATTATTACTAACAGTCGTGAGTGCAGCAAAAGCCTCAAAGTGGAAGCAAAAATGACATTCTGTGAGATAATATAACCCTTGAATGGATGCTATTAAAACTCTTTATAAAAAGTTAGGCAACAGGACAAAACTGAATGAGCCTCTTGCGGATCATACTTTTCTAAAAATTGGCGGGCCTGTGGATATTTTTTACGAAGCTGAAACAACAGAGGTGTTCAAAAAAGCCGTGATTGAAGCCAGAAAACTTGAGATACCTGTAACAATTCTTGGTGACGGGAGTAATGTTCTAATTTCAGACGATGGTATACGTGGTCTCGTTTTAGTAGATCGTTCAGATAAAATTGAAACTCTAGGTGAAAATACAGAGGAAATAGAACTCCAAAAAATTGTAAAACCTGTTTATCGATGGGAATCGGATGACAAAGTTGGTACATTTAAATACGAATTTAAGGACTTGGATTACGACGAAAGTGACAAACCACGAATCCGTGTGCGATTAGATAGCGGCGTCAATCTTCCTAAAGCGTTGGATTTTCTTTTGGATAATGGCATAACCGGGTTACAGTGGTATGCAGGTATTCCGGGAACAATAGGCGGTGCAATTTTTAATAATATTCACGGAGGAACACATTTTATAAGCGAGGTAATAGACACCGTGACAGTTCTTGACTTGCAAGGTGGTGCACACACCCTGGGTATCGAGGAATTGGGAGTAGACTATGATAAAAGTCGTTTTCAGGAAACAAGAGAAATAATTCTTAATGTAACTTTCTTACTTTATAAAGGAGATGTTGAAAAAGCAAAGTTCGTTCGTTATGAATGGGCAAAGAGAAAAAGTTTACAGCCTCGAAATGCGCCGGGGTGTGCCTTTCATAATTTAACCCAGGAACAGAAAGATAAGCTTGGAATTCCGACAACAAGCGCCGGTTTTGTGATCGAACATCTTTTGAAGATGACAGGTTTTAGAATTGATGGTGCTGCAATCTCCAAAGATCATCATAATTTTATAATCAATGAGGGGGGTGCGTCTGCCAAAGATTATCTTGAAGTTATGAAGATGATTTACAATAAAGCCAAGAAAGAATTGGGAATCGAGTTGGTACCAGAAATATTTTTACTTGGATTTGACGAAAATGAGATTAAAGAATTTAGACATCCAAGCCAAATTGAACTTCGTAAAAAAAGGTTGTATGAAATAAGAACAGTCTATAAAGACAGTAAAAAACTTTTTTCTACACAAAAACCCTCCTAAGCTAAAATATGGACTATCGAGATTTAAGGAAAAAATATCCAGTATTTGAATATATTGGGTATCATTTTCAAATAGAAAAAAATGATTTGTTGATAACTTATGAATACAACATTTCAAAACAATTCTATTTCCAACATAAATTGGTATTTAATTTAGGAGAGGACGTAAAGTCTAAAATACACAATCCTGTATTCGAGAATATGGTATTTCATTTAGGGCTTGCAGAAATGTTTTCTTATTGGAAAACAACATGTTCTCCAGTTATTGATATTAAAGCAGCGTCGTTAGGTAGGGAGCAGATAGATTGGTGGAAGGATATATTGATGAATGGCATGGGGCAATATTTCTACGAAAATAAAATAGATTTTACTCCAAAGGATTTTATAGAATTTACTTCTTTCGGAAAGAGATTTAACGGAAACCTGGGGCAGGTTGAAGGAGATAAAACCTTGGTGCCGGTAGGTGGGGGGAAAGACTCTGTTGTTACTTTGGAAACTTTAGCAAGTTCTAGTCTTGCCGATGCAGTTCTAATAGTTTACCCTGCAACCCAGTATTCGACTAGGGTAGCAGAAAAATCCGGTGTTAAGAAAATTATAAAAGTCTCAAGGAAGATAGATCCGGAACTGCTAAATTTAAACTCGCAAGGATTTTTAAATGGGCATATTCCTTACACAAATGTATTATTTTTTATATCTTTAGTGGTCGCTTATTTAACTGGATACAAGAATATCGCATTTTCTAACGAGAAGAGCTCAGATGAAGAAAACATAGAATATCTGGCTAAAAATGTTAATCACCAATATTCGAAAACTTTTAAATTTGAAAATAAGCTCAGGGAGTATAATCAGAAATTCCTAAGCAAAATTGATTTATTTAGTTTTTTGAGGCCACTTTACGATCTGCAGATAGCAAAAATCTTTTCAAGACATGAAAAATATTTTGATATTTTCAGAAGTTGTAATGTTGGACAGCAGGCTGGAGTGTGGTGTTGTGATTGTCCGAAATGTTTATCAACATTCATTCTTCTTTTTCCCTTTCTCGGCCCAAAAAAAATTATAAAAGTATTTCCTCACAGTTTATATGAAGATGAGCATTTAGCTTCTCTTTTAGACGATCTGGTTTCAGAAAATAAAATCAAACCTTTTGAGTGTGTTGGAACCAGGGAGGAAATAAAAGTTGGCCTTTTTTTATCGCTGAGAAGTTACCATGGAGAGGAATTACCGAAGTTACTGGAATATGCAAAAAGAAAATATCTTGAAGACACTAAGTATCTGGAAAGTAAATCCAAAGAAATTTTATTAAACTGGGATGATAACAATAACCTTACACCCAAATTTTCTAAGGTAATTAAGAATGAAATATGAGCCTAATAGGGAAACTTGAAACGAATAAGGTTTTAATACTTGGTTTTGGTAGAGAAGGGCAAAGTACTTATAGATTTTTAAGAAAACTGTTTCCTCATAAGAGGTTGGCGATTGCTGATAAAAAAAAGTTAAAAGAGTTGGATGTAAAAGCCTCTGAGATCATAGGTAGCGACAATAATTTAGATATTTATTTAGGTAATGATTATCTAAATAAGTTGGATCTACACGAAATCGTAATAAAAAGTCCTGGGATACCATATAAGTTTGATGGGATAAGAAAAGCTAAAGATAAAGGAGTCGGGTTTACTTCCCAAACTAAAATTTTCTTCGAACTTTGTAAGGGTAAAATTATTGGCATAACAGGCACAAAGGGTAAAAGCACTACAACTTCTCTGATCTACCATATTCTTAGGACGGCAAAAGTCCACCCTGTCCTTTTAGGAAATATCGGTAATCCCCCCCTTGATTATTTAGAAGAAGGTGACGAAAATACCCTTTTTGTTTTTGAAATGTCATCTCACCAACTTACGGATGCTGAAAAAAGTCCACACATAGCAATTTTTTTAAATGTATATCCTGAGCACTTGGATTATTATTCCAGCTACAATGAATATATCAAAACAAAAGCTAATATAACAAAATTCCAAAGTACTGCAGACTTTTTCATTTATAATAAAGACTTTCCCGAGATTGAGAAAATTTCCAAACTGTCTGAAGCCAAAAAATACCCTTTTTCCTCGAGACGAAAAGTTGAGAGCGGGTGTTATATCGATAAAAGAAAAATATATTTTGTTGTAAAGGGACAGATAGAATTTTCTTTTGATGTAAGAAAAATTCCTCTTCTAGGTATTCATAACATGGATAACGTTATGGCTGCAATAATCGCTTCAAAAGTCGCTGGCGTTGATTTTGAAAAATTAAATAAGGCAGTAAGAAGTTTTAAACCGTTAGAAGGAAGGCTGGAAACGGTAGGAGTTTACAACTCAGTCGACTTTGTTAACGATACGCTTGCAACAATACCTGAGGCAACTATCGCAGCTTTGGAGTCTTTTAGCGACAGAAAACTAACCCTTATTCTGGGTGGTTTCGATAGAGGTATTTCTTTTGATAATTTAGGGAGAGATTTGGCAAAAAGAAAAAACGTCTTGAATGTAATTTTGATTGGTCAAACAGCCCCAAGAATAAAGAAATCATTAAAGAAATTTAAATATTCTGGAGAAGTATACGACTTAGGCTCTCCAAAAATGTTGGAGGTGGTAAGGCTAGCCTCTAAAATAGCAGTGCCCAGTAGTGTAGTTCTTTTATCTCCGGCTTCAACATCTTTTGACATGTTCAAAGACTATGAGGATAGGGGAAGGCAATTCGAAGACGCCGTAAAGTTTCTCAGGATGTAAAATTAATAATATGCGAAAAAATATCGTACTTCTACACGGTTGGGGTGCTGAAACAAAAAAACTGAAGCCTCTAAAAGATGAACTTGAAAAAAGAGGTTGGAGTGTATTACTTCCTAAGCTCGCTGGTTTTGAAAATCCTCCACCCGATAAAGTTTGGGGAATAAAAGAGTATTCTGAGTACGTTTATTCGGAAGCAAGGAATGCGTTTAAAAACGAAAACTTTTTCGTATTTGGCCACTCCTTCGGAGGAGGAATAGCTATTAAGTTGGCCTATAGAAAGTGCAAAGGACTTTCTGGGATAATCCTTTGTGCGTCGCGTGGTGTTTCCCGGGGAAAATTATTAAAAAGATTATTGTTTAGTGCCTTGGCTAAAACGGGAAAAGTATTTTTATTGGTTCCGGTATTAGCGGGTTCTTTTCGGAGGCTTTTATATAAAGCAGCAAGGGAACATGACTATGAAAAAACAGAAGGTATTATGAAAGATATATTTAAAAAAGTGATTTCAGAGGATTTAAAGCCGCAAATTAAACAAATTTCAACACCGACTCTAATTTTATGGGGAAAAATCGATAGAGTTACTCCGATGGGAGATGCCCGATTTATTAACGAATCTATTAAAAATTCGAAAATTGTATTATTTGAGGACGAGGGACACAGACTTCCTTATAACAAACCTAAAGTAATTGCAGAAGAAACCGACCTATGGTTCAAAAATCTATAATACTAGTAATTTTCTGGTTACCTCAGGCAATACGCCAGCTATTAATTTGGATCTACTGGATTCAGATTAAAGAATATCGTTTTGACAGATTTAGGTTATTTTTTTCTTCGATAAGCGGTAGAAACAATACCGAGGTGAATATAATAGTTTTTAAGATAGCTACATTAATTTTAGCCTTAATTTTAAGAGAGTCGCAAAATGCCCTAATTTTACTTTTTACCCTTTTTGATTTAAGTGTATTAATAGACATTAAGAAAGAAACACTCAGGAAGCCGGTTTTCACTCAACGGGCAAAAAGAATATTTATAACGGCATTATTAATAGCACTTTTACCGCCCATGTTCGGTTTTATAACGGGGGAGCTGGGAACGTTGCATTTTATCTTTGCGGAAATCTTGTTGGTCATTTCACCTTTTGCAGGGGTGTTGTGGACACAACCTATTGTGCAAAAAATTAAAAGCGAGGAAATCAAAATTGCTAAAGAGAAAATTTCGAAAGTGTCACCAATCGTAATAGGGATAACCGGAAGCTATGGTAAAAGCTCGACAAAAGAATTTGTAGCGCAGATATTATCCAAGAAATATGAGGTATTAAAAACGACGGGAAACGAAAATACAGAATTTGGGATTGCAAGAAAAATTAGAGACTTTCTGGAAAAGAGTACAGAATTTTTTGTCGCGGAGATGGGTGCATATAAGCAGGGAGAGATCAAAAAGCTGACGGCTATCGTCAAACCTTCGGTAGCAATAATTACCGGTATAGAAGAGCAACATTTATCCTTATTCGGAAATCTGGAGAATATAAAAAAAACAAAATTTGAGTTAATTGAAGCACTTCCTCCGGACGGGATTGCTATTTTCAATTTATCTAACGCGTATTGCCTGGAGTTAGCCGAAAGAGCTCGTGAACTTTCAACACATGTTAAGGTCTTGGGCTACTATGTGGCCAGAGAAAAGAAGGATAATAGGTTTAAAGATGCAGACATTGTTTCCAGAGTAATCTCCGCAGATACGCATTCTATCAAAATTAAAGTTCACTTTAATGAAGATGAAAAGACAATTAAGACATCGCTTACCGGTTTACATTTTATCGAAAATATAACTGCCGCAATTTTAGTTGCTAGACTATTTAAGGTTTCGTGGAAGGATATTAAAAAAGCCTGCGGGAATATTAAATTACCCGAAAAAACTATGAGTGTTAGCAAACTTGAATCAGGGGTAATACTGATTGACGATACCCATAATTCTACTCCACGGGCATTTGAATCTGCTTTGGAATATTTGAGTCTTTTTAAAGATAAAAGAAAGGTGGTTATAACCAGCGGAATAATAGAGCTGGGAGCAAAATCTGATGAAATACACGAAAGGTTGGCTAAGATGATGTCGAATTCAGTTGAAAAGGTGTTTCTAACCAATCCAGATGCTTTAACGAGTTTTAAAAAAGGCTTGGGAGTTAATTCAAATAAGCTTGTTTTTTCAAACGATAGAGAAGAATTGAGTCTGAAAATACAAAAAGAACTCGACCAAAAGAATGGGGTAATTTTACTCGAAGGTAGAATTCCGCTGATCTTGTTCAAAGATACAGATTTAAAAATATGAGAAGATCTATCGCCATTTCTTTATCACCCAATTGCGAAAAAGATGATATTTCCTTAGCCTTAAAATTACTTTTTTCGCCCTTTAGTTGGTTTGATTTCAGACAAACAGAGGGGTTAGAAAATGATTTTAAAAAGTTGTTCGGGTCAAATTATCAGTTCCTTGCAGTGGATAGCGGAAGGAGCGCACTTTATCTTATCTTGAAGGCTCTCGGTATTTCAGAAGGAGATGAGGTATTATTACAAGGGTTTACTTGTGTTGCAGTACCCAATTCAGTTATCTGGACAGGTGCTAAGCCGGTTTATGTTGATGTAGATAAAAATTTCAATATAGACATCGGTAAAATTAAAGAAAAAATTACCGAAAAAACAAAAGCCATAATTGTTCAACACTCGTTTGGTATACCAGTGGATATTCAAAAGGTCAGAAGGGTGGTTCGGAATAAAAGGATCGTAATAATTGAGGATTGTGCACTTTCCCTTGGGGCCGAAAATAAAGGTAAAAAAGTCGGTACTTTGGGTGATATTTCTTTTTTCAGTTTTGGCCGTGATAAAGTCATATCGTCAGTTTTTGGAGGAATGATTCTTAGTAAAAATAAAAAGATTTATGAGAAATTAAAGCAAGAAAGATATGATCTTAATTATCCCTCAGCTTTTTGGCTTATCCAGCAACTACTACACCCTATTTTTTTCTCTTTGATTCTTCTAACTTATAATTTGGGTTTTGGGAAGTTAACCATAGGTAAAATGTCCCTGTTTCTGCTACAGAGTTTTAACATATTGTCTAAAGCTGTATCCGAAGACGAAAAAAAAGGTAAAAAACCGAAAAGATTTCTAAGGAAAATGCCGGGAGCCCTTGCGGTTCTTGCCAGAAACCAGTTAAGGAAATTAGAAAAATTCAACAGACGAAGAAGGAATATTTCCAACTATTATTTCAGTGCTTTAAAAATCAAGGATCTGCAATTACCTGTAAAAATAAAAGGATCTATTTATATGCGGTTTCCGATTTTAAGCAGCCGTTCAATTCAAATATTTAGATGCATGAAAAGACAAGGTATTTTATTTGGGGATTGGTATAAAGCTCCGGTTGTTCCGGTTTACGATTTATCTTTAGTGGAGTACCAACCACTGACTTGTAGAAACGCTGAAAAATATTCACGTACAATTCTGAACATACCGACGAATCCGACAATGACCCTAACTGATGCAAAAGAAGTAGTTCGATTAATTAAACTATGTTTAAATACCAAGTAAGGGAAGAGACAGATAAAAACACATGGGAAAGCTTTTTACTTTCTCAGAACCCCGGAACATTTCTTCAGTCCTGGAACTGGGGTGAGACCAACAGATTGGTAGGCTACAAGGTTATAAGACTGGGGGCTTATAAAGGTAAGATACTCTCCGCAGTTGCCCAGTTAATCCACCAACCGGCAAAAAGGGGACCCCATTACCTAATTCCCGGAGGACCTGTGGTGAATTATGAAAACGGGGAGTTGGTTAAAGTACTTTTAGACTATGTCCGCAAGGTAGCCAGAGAAAACGGCGCTTGGTTTGTTCGGGTGAGACCGGATGTAAAAGATTACCCAGGAATTAGATCCCTATTTAAAAAGTTAGGTTTCGTTTCTGCGCCTATGCATCTCCACGGAGAGCATACGCTTATCCTTGATATATCCAAAAACGAAAAAGAGCTTTTGAAAGAAATGAGGAAGACAACCAGATATTTGATCAAAAAAAGCCTTACGGAGGGATTTAAGATTAATATCTCACAAAATAGTAAGGATGTGAAAATTCTATCCTCCTTGCAGACCGAAACCGTTAAAAGGCACAAATTTGTCGGTTTTAGTGAAAAACTCTTTAAGGCACAGTTGGAAACGTTTGGGAATGACGGCCAAGCCGAACTTTTTATTTGTGAAAAAAACAGAATTCCTTTGGTTGCCGCAATAATAATTTTTTACGGACAAAAAGCCTTTTACCACCACTCAGGATCCTCAACTACATCCAAAAGAACTAATGCTTCTTACTTTACTCAGTGGGAGATAATAAAAAACGCCAGAGAGAAAGGCATCAAATATTATGACTTTTGGGGAATAGCCCCGGGTGATGATCCCAAACATCGTTTTTTCGGAGTAACTGTTTTTAAAAAAGGATTTGGCGGAGAGAAGGTGGATTGGCTACACGCACACGATCTTCCTTTATCTCCAAATTATTGGTTAACGTATGGATTCGAGACTGTCAGAAGAAAAGTCAGACGTTTGTGATAACGGTTTTTTAGGATATATAATATTTTTCACAGGGATATGCAGGTAGAAAGTATATTATCTTTAGCATTGGGTCTTATAATATTTTCATTTATTATTACAGGGGTTTTGGTTGTACCTTTTATCGACTTACTTTATAAACTGAAAATAACCCGTCGTAAGGAAGCTCCTAAACAGGGTAAAATTCCTCTTTTTGATAAGTTGCACGATATAAAAGCAGGAACGCCGGTGGGGGGTGGTTTACTCATAATTGGCTCCGTAAGTTTACTTTTTCTTCTTTTATTCCCTTTTGCATCTCATATGGGTGTTTATATAAGAAGCGCGTTTGATTTTAGAGTAGAGCTTTTCCTTATTTTTTTTACCTTTATCTCCTTCGGACTTCTGGGTTTA
Source organism: Candidatus Woesebacteria bacterium RIFCSPLOWO2_01_FULL_39_61 (assembly GCA_001793155.1). Taxonomy (GTDB): domain Bacteria; phylum Patescibacteriota; class Microgenomatia; order UBA8517; family UBA8517; genus WO2-FULL-39-9. Next base: position 7,256 of record MGHI01000029.1, on the reverse strand, counting down.
TCTGATGATTTAATAAAGATATTTGGTAGACCCAAGCAGGGGAAAATGGGTTTATGGTACGGAATCACCCGTAAAAGTAAATTCGTTCTTCAATGGCTCTTGGCACTTTTCATAGGTTATGTTTTGAATAAAAGGCTGGGGATAGAAATTGTTCATGTACCCTTAGTCGATCTAACCTTAAATTTAGGAACTTTTTATATACCTTTATCTGCACTGTTTATTGTTACTTTCTCGAATGCATTCAATATCACGGATGGGCTTGACGGACTGGCCAGCGGACTTCTCGTTATTTGTTTGATTACTTTTGGAACCATAGCCGCGGCAAGCTTGGATACCCCACTATCACTTTTCATTTCACTCTGGATCGGTGCTTTAATGGCCTTTATCTATTTCAATATATGGCCGGCTCGTATCCATTTGGGAGATGTAGGAGCATTATCCTTCGGTGCTATGCTGGCACTTATTGGTCTTTTAACTGGAAGTGTAGTTGCACTTTTGGTCGTGGGTGGAATTTTTTTTATTGAAGTGGCGTCTTCGGCCATTCAGATATTTGGTTGGAAGGTACTTAAAAGACCAATTTTTCCAATTGCACCGATTCACCACACGCTCTTGGCAATTGGTTGGGAGGAACCAAAAATCGTTATGCGAGCCTGGTTGGCGGGAATGATTTTAGCTATTTTCGGTCTATGGCTGGCGACAATATAGTCGACAGACACAAGTTTGCTTACAATGTGTCAGCAGTGCCAAGCTTTGCTTACCGAGTCTAAATCGGCCAAGCTTTGCTAAAGGCTAGCGACGATTTAATTGTCAGAAATAAGATTATTTATGATTGGTAAAGATTAAAGTGTGCGAAGAAAAAGCAGAACAAAAATAGACTCTTTTGATAATAAATTACTAGTATTAACTTTAGTTTTAACAATAGTCGGACTGGTAGTTCTTGCTGATGCGTCTGCACCTCTGGCAGAAAGACAATTCAATGATAAGTTTTTCTTCGTAAAACAACAAGCTGTCTGGGCCTTTGTGGGGGTGGTAGCTTTATTAGTCTTTTCTAAAACAAAATATTTAATCTGGGACAAAATAGCCACCCTAATTTTTATCTTGGGATTTTTGTCTCTCTTTTTGGTATTTATCCCTAGTATAGGTAGAGAATTTTTGGGTGCGAGAAGATGGGTAATAGTGGGGCCTCTTTCATTTCAACCCTCAGAATTTATTAAATTGGCACTAACAATTTATTTGGCAAAGTTGGCCTCCAAGAATAAAAAACCGATTTCATTTTTTATCCCGATTATCTTAGTGACTGCGATTATTATGCTTCAGCCAGATCTTGGTACTACCATGGTTATTCTTGCTATATCGATGTCGCAGATTTTCATTTCAGGAATTAATATGTTTTATTTTATTGGTGCCGGACTGGCAGGAGGATTATTGAGTTTTGTATTAATAGTAACTTCAAGCTACAGAAAAGATAGGTTGCTGACTTTTTTACAGCAAACCGAGGATCCGTTAGGCAAAGGATATCATATCAGACAAATTCTTTACGCTCTAGGAGCCGGGGGGGTGTTTGGTGTCGGATTAGGGCAATCCCTGCAAAAATATCTTTTTTTGCCCGAAACCGCAACAGACTCGATTTTTGCGATTATTGCGGAAGAAACCGGATTTTTGGGAGCAAGCTTAGTAATTATCGTTTTTGCAGTTCTTACCCTGAGAATATTGAAAATTGCAAAGTCTGCTCCGGATACCTTTTCAAAAATATTTGCTGTTGGGGTCGCTGCTTGGATCGGAGGACAGGCATTCTTAAATTTGGGATCGATGGTTAGCTTGGTCCCGTTAACGGGAATACCCTTGCCCTTCTTTTCCTATGGAGGCAATGCTTTGGTATCTATATTATCAGCAATAGGAATCTTGTTAAATATTTCAAAGTATGCAAAAGAGAGTAAATAATAAACTAAAGTTATTATTAACAGGTGGTCATGCCGGAGCGACTGCGTACGCGGTAATTCAAGAAATTAGGATGGAAAGAAAGCCCTGGGAACTTTACTGGGTTGGTTCGCGGACGGTTCTTGAAGGTAAAAATATAGATACTTTGGAGCACAAAACTTTTCCCCAAATCGGAGTAAAAGTTTATTCACTTTCAAGCGGAAGACTTCAAAGAAAATTTACGATTTGGACTCTCATATCTTATTTTAAAATTCCATTTGGTTTTATTGAAGCTTTTAAGTTAATTTCCAATATTAAACCTAACTGTATCTTGTCGTTCGGAGGCTATACATCATTTCCGGTAGTGGTTATATCGTACTTTGCCGGGATTCCGATTATCTCTCATGATCAAACCGCTGCGGCGGGCAGAGCAAATATATACTCTTCCTTTTTTTCTACAAAAATAGCAATTTCTAGAGAATCCAGCCGAAAATATTTTCCTGAAAAGAAAGTAATTCTTACCGGAAATCCTGTTGAGCCTGAGATTTTGCAGGTAAAAACAAAAAATGACATCGGAAATCCACCGACGATTTTGATTACAGGGGGACATTCCGGATCCGTTACAATTAATAATGCGATAGAAAAAATAATTTCCAAATTACTCAGAGATTTTATTGTAATTCATCAATGCGGAGACTTTCAGTTTAATAAGTTTGTATCCATTAAAAAATCTTTGAAAAGCAATTTAAGACAAAGATATTTTGTCTACGGAACAATTTCCCATTGGAATTGGCCAAAAGTACTGTCGGGTTGTGATCTGATAATTTCACGAGCCGGGGCGAACATTGTTTCCCAGATTATGGCAATAAAAAGACCTTCAATTTTAATTCCGATCCCATTCGCCTATCTTGATGAGCAAAGAAAAAATGCAGAAATCGCCAAAAACTTCGGGATTGCCAGAATTATCGAACAGGACGACTTAAATGAAACGATACTTCTTGGAGAGGTTAAAGATGTTAAAGCCAAATGGAAATCTATGGTTTTAGCTACCAGGAATAAAAATAGCCCTGACAGGAACGCGGCAAAAAATATTGTAAGTTTAGTCGAGAAGTTCTTACCATGAAAAAATTAAAAGTAGTAATCAAATTAATGTCCGTAGTTTTTGTCTCCTTTTTAATATTTTTACTATTAAATTCCATCAGAATTAATCAAGTGACTTGCGAGAATCAATACGGAAAGTGTGGCGAAATGATATCCAGCGAACTTGAAAGAACAAAAGATCTAAACATTATTTCGGCAAGGAAAAAAATTCTGACAATTATTTCAGAAAGTTTTTTGGTGAAAAACTATTCTCTATCTTATAAATTACCCGCGAAGTATGTGGTACACTTAGTCGAGAGAAAACCGACATTTGCATTAGAAAACGAAATTTCGGAAAAGGTTGCAATGGTCGACAACGAGGGAAAAGTATTAGGTTATTCCGGCGGAACGACACTCCCCTCAGTGTTGGTTAATTATGAGTTACCGATTCCGGGAGAAAATGTTACAAATAAAGAGCTCTTTTCATTAAAGTTGGTTTCCCAAATTTATTCTATTTTCAAAGTAGATAAAAGTATCATTGAAAAAGAAGGCTTGACGGTTTACTTTAACGATGGCAACAGAGCAATCTTTCCGTATGAAGGGGATATGAAAGTATTATTGGGAAGTCTTATTATAATCCTTAATAAAACTAAAGACGATGAAAGTGATTTTAAAGCTAATTTGGAGAGAAACGAAAACATTGCTATAGATTTGCGTTACGAAAACCCGGTTATTCGTTAAATCAATTTTTAGATTGACTTTTAATAACAATAAGTAAGTTTGATATACGAGTTACAATTCTTTAACTTGAGGTTGGTAAATTTATATACTAAATTATTTTTAATAGTCATTTAGGAAATAAAAAAGAAATTAAGTAAGTAACAACAAAACAGCTTGATTTTATGGCTAAAAACAAATTAATTGCCGGAATAGAACTCGGATCGTCAAAGATCGCAACAATAATTGCTCAAGTCGGGGTTGATGAAGTTAGCTATGCACGGGAAATAAATATAGTCGGAGTTTCATCTACCGAATCCAAAGGAATTAAAAAGGGTCAGATCGTGAATATCGAAGAGGCGGTGGATGCAACAGTAGCGAGCATTGAAGCGGCTGAGCGAATGGCCGGTTATAACCTTGATAACGCATATGTTGCCATGGGCGGAGCGCATATAGCTTCCCAAAACTCACACGGTGTTGTGGCAGTATCTAACCCTGAAGGTGAAATTTCAGGAAGTGACGTTGATAGGGTGGTTGAAGCTGCAAGCGCAGTTTCGCTCCCTTCATCGAGGGAACTTATTCATGTAATTCCAAGGGAATACATCGTTGACGGTGAATCCGGAGTGAAAGATCCGATTGGGATGAGCGGAGTAAGATTGGAGGTTCAAACACATCTCGTAACTGCCTCAGGTGCCGCAGTTAAAAATCTCAGAAAAGCAGTCAATGAAGTCGGAGTCAACGTCAATGAACTAATTTTCAGCGGTTTGGCTTCAGGAGAAGCGGTTTTGACTCGAACGGAAAAAGAACTCGGTTGTTGTCTAGTAGATATCGGAGGAGGGACCACATCAATCGCGGCTTATACGGATGGAAGTCTAATTTATTCAGGAGTTTTACCTATAGGAGCAAATAACGTTACCAATGATTTAGCAATAGGGCTTAGAGTTTCACTTGAATCGGCAGACAAAATTAAATTAAGTTTATCCGAGGCCGATAAAAAGAAAAAGAAGGATAAAAACAACGCTTCCGATGAAGTCGACTTGCAGACGATGGGTATTCAGGATACAAAAAGAGTATCCAGAAAGACTTTGACAGATGGTATTATAAGACCCAGGTTAAATGAGATTTTTACGATGGTACGGATTCAACTCGATAAGGAAAATCTCGGATCTCGTATCCCATCCGGCATAATACTTACAGGTGGGGGAGCCGAAACCGTTGGTATTGAAGAATCGGCGCGTCGGATGTTGTCACTTCCTGTGAGAATTGGTAAGCCGAAAGGAATAGGAGGGCTAATTGACGATATTGTAAGTCCGGTTTTTGCCACCCCTGTCGGTTTGATAATCTACGCTGCCGGTCTTGACGCGGAAGAGGTGCAAAATCCGTTTACCAGTAAACTGAAGTTGCCTTCGAAGGGATTAGCAGGAAAGATTTTAGAAACTATCAAGGACCTTCTGCCCTAACCAAATTATCATAAAATAAGCAAAAAGTTCGTTTTTGCATACTTGTGTTACAATCTAGTTCATAGTAGAATCCTGCTGCGTAACTGTTTCTACCTTACTTTTAAAAAGTAAGGTAGACAAAGAAATTTTTTACAAATCCGATTTTTCTTTCTCGTGCATTCTTTTCGAAAAAGAAAGCAGGAAATGAGTATGGCTCTTGTTAAACCAGATTCAGCTAGAATAGCAAAGATTAAAGTCGTGGGAGTTGGTGGCGGAGGGGGAAACGCAGTCTCTTCAATGGTGGAAGGGAATACGATTCAAGGAGTTGAATTTATCGCAATAAATACCGATGCCCAGGTTCTTCTCGCCAACAAAGCTCCGACGAAACTTCAAATCGGAGAAAAACTAACTAAAGGCTTGGGTGTGGGGGGAAACCCTGAGTTGGGGTCTCAAGCCGCAGAAGAATCTGTAGAAAAAATTAAAGAGTTTTTACTTGACACGGAAATGGTCTTTATTACCGCCGGAATGGGGGGTGGGACGGGAACTGGGGCAGCACCTGTAGTTGCAAGACAGGCTAAAGAAGCGGGGGCCTTAACAGTCGGTGTTGTTACCAAACCTTTTCATTTTGAAGGAACCCGGCGAGCTGTTATTTCGGAAGACGGAATTGAAAAGTTGCGTCAGGAAGTTGATACTTTAATTGTCATTCCGAATCAAAGATTGATGGATGTTATTGACCGAAAAATGACTTTACTCGAGGCATTCAAGGTTGCGGATTCTATTCTAGGGCAGGCCGTCGGAGGGATTGCAGATATTATTACAACTCCGGGACTTATCAACGTAGATTTCGCAGATGTAAAGACGATAATGCTTAATGCCGGTACTGCGCTTTTGGGTATTGGAACTGGGGTTGGAGAAAATCGGGCTCAAATGGCAGCCCGAGCAGCGATTTCTTCACCACTTTTGGATTTATCGATAGAAGGTGCAACGGGCGTACTTTTTAATATTACCGGCGGACCAGATCTAACAATGTTTGAAGTTGATGAGGCCGCACGCATCATTTCAAATTCGGCAGATGCTGACGCTAATATTATTTTCGGAGCTGTTATACGCGAGGACCTTGCCGATCAAATACGAATAACAGTAGTTGCTACCGGTTTTGATGAAACTCGGGCAAGAATCGCACAAATATCACAAACCAAAGCTCCCCCGATTCAAGGAGTCGTTTCGGAAGTTCCGAGAGACGAGGAAGAGCACGAAATTTTGACAGATGAAGCTGAAAAAGAGGAAGAGATCCCTGAAGAGGGCGAAAGAGATGTGTTCGGAGAAAAATTCGAAATACCCGCTTTTTTGAGAAAAATTACATAGCTTCTTCGTGTATACAAATCGGTCTTTCAGAAGTCAGGGCATCAGGATAAACAGGGCATGGATAAATTTCTGGAGATACTCTTTCACTATCTGAAAAAAGCGTATAAGGTGGACAAGGCGGGGGAGGACAAGGAATAAATGTAGGAAAGGGTGAAGGAATAGGAATTAGGGTTGGGATTGAAGTTGGAATCGGAGTCGGAGTGGGTTGGGGAGTGGGTGTAGTACACAAGTTAGGATTTTCCGGACAGGATGCTAGGGCTGGGGAATTATTAATGGCAACGTTGGCCACAGTTTCTACTACTTTTCCGCTTTTTGTATTGTAGGTTTGGGATTTATTGGTATCAGGGTTAGTTTCGGTAGTCTGCTGTGAGTTTTGATGTGCATTTTCGTTTTGTATTTCATCAGGTAAGTTGAGATTGCCGAAAATATTCTCCTGGGGATCAGCGTTTTGGTTAGGTGCATTTAGGTTATTTTCCAACTTCGCTTCTAAAGCTTCAGAGATTCGTTGGCTGACTTTTTCAGGAACACCAAGGCCTGATGAAAGCGCGATAATTAAAAGTGAAAGTAAAAAGTTTAACATTTATCTTAAGAGCATGAATATGGGGTGATGTTATACAACGCTTTTGAATTTGTCAAGGATTCGTTGTATTTACCTTTAATATCCGCCACTTCCTTTAGTTACAATGGAGGTGGACATGAATCAATTAACAAAGATTGCACTTACATGGGAGTTGTATG
>MGHI01000028.1 GCA_001793155.1 Candidatus Woesebacteria bacterium RIFCSPLOWO2_01_FULL_39_61 | reverse complement strand
TGATCCGTCGGACCCACAACTTCCATCTCTTCGAAAATAATAACTGGACCAAACCATAACCTCATTTACAGCATTCCATCTTCCGTAAGGTGTACTAACATAATTTAGTCTTTGGGAATCAATATTAATTACCGGAGCTTTTGGGGAATTTTTTGCGAAGTCTGCAACTTGATAACAAAGGTTATCAAAATAATCCGGTCGATCCCTTAGAATTTTTAGCTCAAACTCTCTGCCCCTTTCTTTTACCCTTTGCCTTATAACATCCGGCGAGGCGTTAACTACTAGATATAAATCGGGGTCGATAATCCCACGCTCTTCTATAAGTAAATCGTAAAGGTTTTCATACATCGCCAATTCCGCATCTGTCATCCAACCCACACTGGCTTGGGTTCGAGCGAAAATTCTATCCATTTCAAGAGCGGGGTCTACAATAATGCTTCCTTGACTTAAGTTCGGCATTATTTTTGTAAGCTGTCTCGCTTTGCTTTCCAAAAAGAAAGTTTGGCAGCTAAAACTATATCTTTTCGGATCACGATAAAAATCACTTAAAAACGGATTTTCTTCATAAAGTTCCTCGCACTTTCTTACGGGATAATCAGGGACATTCCAGAGTTGAACCATCAACTCACTCAGAGTACTTTTACCAGAACCCATCGGACCTACTACGCCTATTAATGGATATCGAAGATTATTGTCAATTCTTTCTTTTAGTTCGAGGTTTTCAGCAGCCATTTTACGGGAAAATTTTGCAGCTAGACTTACTATACAACATCAATTATCCTAGTAAAGACTCGAAATGGTTCAGTATCTAGAACTTCTTGAAGACATTCTAAAAAACGGCGTTGAAGAAAGGAATGAACGAACCGGAACCGGAACAATAAAGGTATTCGGAAGGCAACTTCGCTTTGACTTATCCTCCGGATTTCCAGTACTTACTACAAAAAAAATGTACCTAAGAAGTATAATCCACGAGCTTCTCTGGTTTTTAAAGGGCGATACCAATATAAGATATTTGGTCAAGCGTAATGTCAACATCTGGACCGAATGGCCTTTCCAGGTGTACTTAGAAAAAAACGGATTAGACAAAAAGTTCCCTCGCTATTCAGAGGTATGGAAATCTGAAATGTCAAAATTTACAAAAAAAATCATAAATGACAAATCGTTTGCCAAAAAATGGGGCGATTTGGGTCCCATCTACGGAAAACAATGGAGAGCTTGGGAAACAAGAGATGGAAAAAGGATTGACCAAATCGCCGATGCTATAGATCAGATTAAAAGAAGTCCTGCTTCCAGGAGGATTATTGTTAGCGGCTGGAACGTGGGTGATATTCAAGATTTAATTAAAGGAAAATCCTCGCCTCCCCCTCCTTGTCATACTCTGTTTCAGTTTTCAGTCGCCAATGAGCGGTTGTCGTGTCAACTTTATCAAAGGAGCGCAGACACATTTTTAGGAGTACCATTTAATATAGCATCCTATTCCCTATTGACCATGATGGTGGCACGGGTTTGTAACCTGAAACCTGGGGAATTTATTCACACTTTCGGAGATGTCCATATCTATTTAAACCACATTAAGCAAACAAAAAAGCAACTTAAAAGAAAACCCTATCCTCTTCCCAAAATGAAAATGAATCCCAAAATAAAAAATATTGACGATTTCAGATTCGAAGATTTTAAACTGATAGGCTATAAATCCCACCCGCCCATTAAAGCCCCAATTTCAGTATGAGAATTTACGTTACACACTCTACAGGTTTTGACTTTAAAAAAGAACTTTACGGACCTATAAGGAAATCGGAATTGAATTCGAAACATGAAATTACTCTTCCCCACGAAAAGTCATCAGAGCTTTTTGACTCCAAAAAGTATTTAGATAAATGTGACTTAGTAATTGCTGAGGTTTCGCATCCGTCTACCGGCCAGGGTATCGAACTGGGTTGGGCAAATGCAAAACAAGTTCCTATAATCTGCTTTTACAAGAAAGGTGCCAGTCCTTCGAATTCTATTAAAGCAGTGAGTAAACATATTTTTGAATACGAAGGGTCAATAGATTTAGTTAATAAAATTTCTGAAAATATTAGCTTGTAAGGTCCGTCCTCGCAAGCGGTATATAGGCTATTTAGTAAAAATGGAATATGCTAAGGTAGATTAAAGTGAAAATATCAATTATTGTTGCTGTTTCGGAAAATAACGTTATAGGCAAAGACGGCGCAATCCCCTGGCATATTCCCCAGGATCTGAAACACTTCAAGGATTTAACAATGGGTCATCACGTAATTATGGGCAGGAAAACACATGAATCTATAGGCAAACCGCTTCCGGGAAGGACTAATATTATTCTTTCGCGTGATCCTATTTATAAAAGCGAGGGGGTAATTACCGTAGAATCAATCGACAAGGCAATATCCCTTGCCCGAAGCCAGAATGATAGTGAAATCTTTGTCATCGGAGGAGAAGAAATTTTTAAATTAGCTCTCCCCTATGCGGACAGAATTTACCTGACAAATGTTCATGGAAAGTTCGGGGGAGACGCGTTTTTTCCCAATCTTGATCCGATTAAATGGCAACAGATTTCCTGCGAAGTTCATTTACGGGACCAACAAAACCCATATCCTTTCGACTTTTGTACCTACGAAAAGAAATTTTAGAAATCAAATCTACCTCCCGCCTTTTTTCCACTTAACCGCATTCCAAAAAGGTCTGAATAAGTCTTCTTCTAAGGGGACTTTCCAACTAGTAAACCGCTTCTTGTAGAAAGGTTTTTTGGTAACAAACTTAATTCCCGGTAAATTTTCCAATATAACAATCGGCGTTTGTTCGCGACCTTCGCCCATAAGGTATACTGCAAAAGCGGCCAAACTATCAGGGATATTTGTCCTGGTGTACTTAAACTTTCTTCCGAAAAGATCGTTGCTACCTACGTAATTTTTAAGATATACAAAACCATAATATGAAATGGCGCGGCCAACAATCCCCCGTTTAAGAGGAACCGCCATCGAGTCGGTAAGGATTACGCCTACATTTTTAACCCCGTATTCTTTTCTCAAGAATTTCCAAATTTTTCTTGCCGATTCGTCGGGATTATCCGGCCAGAGAATATAGTAACCGTTGGAGTTACTTTCATCTATCCCCGCAGATCCCACTAACATACCCTGGGAAATTGTATGAATCCTGCTTTTATAGTTGCCACTTCTTTTTATATAAAATTCAGACTGGTCAATAATTATTTTTTCTTTACTGGAAGAGTCTTTAACTGGGATACATCTTCCTTCTCCGATTGAAACCACTTTTGAGGTAATCGCCACAATCGAATTTTCGGATAGACTCGGAACACTTTCTTTAATTAAACTCCACAGGTTATCTTTCGGCGGCAGGAATTTGCGGGTTTTTACAACCTTTATTTCCACGAAGCAATTATACCTGTTTTTCTTTTTTTGTGGCCGCAACTCTTCCCCCCTGCCATTGACCCCTATAACTACTACCCCCACCCTCAACTTTCTCAAAAATAATGTGGGCCACACGTGCTCCCATCTCTATTTCCATAATATTATTTCCCAGGTTTGCTAATCCAAAAGTAAGCTGTCCACAATAGCCTGGGTTCACCTGATTACACAAAAGAAGTACGCCGGATCTGTGAAGCGTACCCCGGGATTGAGGATAAGCTATCAGGTCATCGGGTAAGTTTACAGTTTCTATCGTTCTCATCAGATAATATTCACCAGGTTTTAATGAAATTTTCTGAATCTTTCGTTCATTATATGAAGCCATAACGGTAGCCTTGGGAGTCTCCCTTTCCAATATGCCCAGAAAGCCCTTACCTTTAGTCTGGTAAATTTCACCTATACGTAAGTCAAATCCGGCACCTTCAGGATTTTGCAATTCACGCTCTGAAAGATTTTCAACCAGTTTCCCCTCTTTAACTAGTCTTAAAAGTATTTTCGGTCCGATTGGCATTATACTTTTTCTAATACCGTCTTATCTGTTTCACTTTTTTCCGGTTTTTTCCCAGTCAGTTTAGGATTCTGCCAACTGGCAAAATCACATTCGGGATACCTGGAGCAACCATAAAACTTTCTTCCTGTTCTTGTCGTCTTAACTATTATTTCACCTTTCTTGCAGGTAGGACATTTCATATTTATCTTCTCTAAATATTTTTCTTTATAGTCGCAGTCCGGAAACCGACTGCAGGAAACGAACTTCCCGAACCTGCCGATCCTTATTACCAACTCTCCTTTTTTACACTTCGGACAGTTCTTTCCCAATTTTTCAGTTTCAATTTCAACTCTTTTTGATTTTTTATCGACAGTTTTTATTTTCTTCTCAAATGGGCGGTAAAACTTTTTCATCATTTCCTGCCATTCTCTTTCCCCATTAGCAATTTTATCTAAATCATCCTCCATTCCGGCAGTAAAAGAATATTCAAAAACATCCGGAAAATTACCAATCAGAAAATCGTTTACCGCCATTCCGACAGGTGTCGGAAAAAACTTGCCCTCTTCCTTTTCTACATACTGTCTGACCTGAATAGTTGAAATTATCGGAGCGTAAGTCGAAGGCCTACCTATACCGAGTTTTTCGAGGGTTTTGATTAAAGAGGCTTCATTAAAACGCGCCGGTGGCTGGGTAAACTTTTGCTCAGAATTTACTTTTACTAAATCCAGCGCCGCGTCCTTCTCGACTTTAGGCAGTTGCGGCGCTTCTTCATACGTCGCCGGAATTACTTTTCTCCAGCCGTCAAACTTCATTACCTGACCTGTTGCTCGGAGTAAGTAGTTATTCATTTTTCGTTCATTGCTCTTAGTTCGCGAAGCGATTACGTCGATTCGGGTTTCGTCATAGATGCTATCCTTCATCTGGGTTGCTATAAAACGGTTCCAAATTAATTTATATAAAGTTTTGGCATCGGATATAAATTTTTTGTTTCCTAAATTGACTTTATCTTCATGCCTTACCCAAACATCAGTCGGACGGATCGCTTCATGAGCCTCTTGTGCTACTTTTGATTGAGTCTTATACTCTCTAACTTTTTCCGGTAAATAACTTGGTCCAAATTCTTTATTTATAAATTCCCTAGCAGCATTAAGGGCAACCGCTGAAATATTAAGAGAGTCTGTCCTGTGATAAGTAATAAGACCTTCCTCGTAAAGAGCCTGTGCCACAGACATTGTTTTTTTTGCCGACCAACCGAATATTCGAGCTCCAGCTTGAGCAAGTGTTGAAGTTGTAAAGGGCGGATAAGGTCGTTTTATTACCTCACGGTATGTTACGTTATAGACTTTATAGTCAGATTTTTCCAAGTCCGATACGATTTCTTTTGCTGTTTTTGCGTCCTTTACCTCTGCTTTCTTTTCTCCGATTTTAGCAAGCTGTACGCTAAATTCTTCATTTTTGCCTTTTAATTGTTGGGTTTTGACGTTACAAAATATCTCCCAATATTCTACCGCCTTGAAGCTTAAAATTTCTTTTTCCTTTTCTACAATTAACCTAACTGCAACTGATTGAACCCGACCGGCGGAAAGTCCACGCCTTACCTTCTTCCACAAAAGTGGCGAAAGTTTATAACCGACTAATCTATCAAGTACTCTTCTGGCAACCTGAGCTTCCACCAAATTCTTATCAACCTTTCTGGGATTTTTGATCGCTTCTTCTACCGCTCCCTTGGTAATTTCGTGGAAAACAATCCTTTTTAGGTTTTCTCTTGTTATCGAAGACTTTCCGTTGTCAGATAAGACTTCATATACGTGTTCGGCAATCGCTTCTCCTTCCCTATCCGGATCGGTTGCAAGATAGACAAGTTTCGATTTTTTAGCAGCGCTTTTTATTTTGTTTATAGTCTCCTGACGTTTGGCAACTACCTGGTAATCAGGTTTAAAATCATCACCAAGATCAATTCCCAACTGCGACTTAGGCAAATCTTTAATATGACCCATGGTCGCTTCAATCGCATACTCTCTTCCCAAAAATCTGGATAAAGTACGTGCTTTTGTCGGTGATTCAACAATTATTAAATCCATATGAAATAGTAGAATGCAGAATGTATAAAGTAGAAAGGAGGGTGAAAGTAGAACTTTTCTCCATACTACTTGCTACCTGCTACACTTTCTTGTAAACTCCATTCCTCAAACTCTTGATCATTCCCTTCAACTCCATAACAGTTAAGGTAGCAGAAACCTCGTGAACTTTCAAAGTACTAATTCTAACAATTTCGTCAAGGTGCAAGGGCTCCACCAATATTTCAAGTAATTTTTTCTCGTTATACGTGTCTCCTTTAATCGAAATATCTCCGTTCCCAATTAATGTATTCATGTGCAGCTCCTGAGTAATATCAGCTATTGATGTAACCATTTTGGCACCGTTTTTGATTAGAAAATTAGGAAATTCGGATGATGGCGAATAAATCGGCCCCGGAACCGCAAAAACAGTCTTTCCGTATCCAGCTGCGGCATTTACCGTGTGATAGGTTCCGCTTTTTTGTGCTCCTTCGATCACTACCACGCCGTTCGATAGCCCTGCAATAATTCTGTTTCGATTCGGAAAATACGTTTTTAAGGGTTGTGTTCCCAAAGGATATTCCGAAATAAGTGCACCCTTGCCGTCTATTATCTTTCTGGCCAGATATGAATTTGATGTTGGCGTCACAATATCAACTCCCGATGCCAAAATTGCAATTGTAATGCCGCCTGCGTCCAACGCCGCTTGATGAGAAACGCTATCGACCCCGAATGCCAAACCCGAAATAATGACTACGCCAACATTCGCTAATTCACTGGCCAACTTATAAGCGGTCTCCCGTCCATAGCTGGTCATTTTTCTCGATCCGACTATTGCTACGGCGCGCCCTGTCAAATCCGGTAGGCTACCTCTAACATATAAAACGAGAGGTGCATTATCCAACCCCTGCAGATTATTTGGGTAAGAGCTGTCGCTATAAGTTATTATTTTTATACCCAGGGATTTAATCTTTTTGAAGTAGTTCGACGGATCAAAGTTTTCCCGATATTCTACAAAATTAACTGCTGTATTTAATTTTAATCCCACCTCAGTAAGTTCATTTTGGGTTGCTAGCCAGACCTTTTTCGCTGACCCAAAATATGAAATCAGGAGCTTTATCCTAACCGGACCGAAAGGTAAATATGAATACAGACTTATTAGGTATTCTTTTTCATTCATGGGCAGGGCTCGGAGTCCGAGTGGGAAGCTTAAACCAATAATTGAATATCTCTCTCGCCGGAGGACCCGCGACCCTAGACCCCTCTCCTCCGTTCTCTACCAGAACGGTAGCAACTATTTGGGGGTTTGCAACCGGAGCGAACACCGTAAACCACGCGTGGGGTTCTCCGTTTTCCGTTTCTGCGGTACCGGTTTTGCAGGCAACTTTAACTCCTTTGCTTTTCTCCTCAAAGTCAAAGAAAGTAAAACCGGTTCCGCCGGATGCACATGCTCCCATCATTCCCTTTTTAACCAAATTCAGACTGTCTTTATTAATATCCATGTCCTCACATTGAAAGTCTTGGGTGTCGGAGGATTTAAATTTGTTTAAAAAATAGTTTGTCTCTTCTTTATTTATTATTTTCGGTTTGCAGTGTTTAGCATCTGACGCGATTGTGGCTATATAATTATTGATGCCAATCGGAGTAAGCGCAAGATCACCTTGTCCGATAGACATATGATAAGTGTTACCCAAAAACCAACGTTCACCCTTCTCTTTTATTTTCCACTCGGGCGACGGAACAAATCCCGGTATTTCTCCCGGTAAATCCACGCCCGTCTTTTGGTCCAAACCAAATCTATTTGACCAATCGGTCAATTTTTCCACACCGGTAAGCTCTCCTAATTTATAAAAAAAGGTATCTGTGGACCGGGTTAAAGCTCTTTCTAAACCAATTTTCCCCTCAACACCCCCGTATTGAGTAAAGTACCAATTTTTATAAGAAAAATTTCCATAAGGAGTACTAATAACAATCTGGCCGGTATCTTCATAGGTGTAATCTTCATCAATGACTACTTCCTCCAAAGCCGAAATTACAACTAAGGGCTTATATACAGAACCCGGATGAAATTTTCCCGAAATAACTCTATCGAACAAGGGTAAATCGGGATCATTTAATAATTGTGATATTTTATCGGCATCATTACTTACAAAAACATTAGGATCATAACTAGGTGAAGAATATAGACTTAAAATTTCCCCGCTCCCGTCCGTTATAACTACCGCCCCCTTTTTGCCTCTCATAAGTTCGACAACTTTCATCTGTAAGCCAAAATCTATAGTTGTATGCAAGTCGCTCCCGGGAATAGGCTTTTTTCTTCCCAAGGTTCGCACCTTTTTCCCCATTGCATCAACCTCAATCAGCTCTTCCCCATCAATTCCCGTTAGCAAACAATCGTACTCTTGTTCTAACCCACCACGGCCTACAAGTGCACCCAGGTGTCTTGGACCTTTTTCGGGACACTCTGCCCTTATCTTTCCCAGCTCTTGTTCACTGACTTCACCGAGATAACCTGTTATATGAGCAAATGTTTCCCCCGAAAGGTAGTTCCGTTGATTCTCCTTTATAATTTCATTGTCATTAACCCCTTCCACATCTTTCAATTTTTGGTAACCACTTTCGGAATCAAAGGTCAGATGAAGCTTAACTTCTTTATTTCCTACGATTAATTCCCCTCCCCTGGCAAAAATATTACCTCTTGGAGCTACTATCGGGAATCTCCTTATTCTATTTCCTTCCGCAAGACTTCTAAAATAATTTCCCCTGATAATGGAAAGGTCGACTAGACGCGCAGCAAGGATTAAAAATCCGAAAATAAGCATTCCTCGAAGAAACCACGTAAGCCAACTTTGGATTTTAAGCGATGAAAGTGTCTCCATTTAATATCTTACTACCCTTTTGATATCCTTATCCTTGTCAGTAGTGAAGGGTCGCTAAGTATTTTGCCGCACCCCCTCACCACACAGGTTATTGCGTCATCCGCAACATAGGCCTTCATTTTAGTGGACTCCGAAATTACCTTGTCTATCCCCGGCAAAAGCGACCCGCCGCCCGAAAGTATTATTCCGTGATTCATAATATCACTAACAAGCTCAGGAGGAGTTTCCTCGATGGTGTCCACGATATTGCCCACTATCTCTTGAATGGTTGGAGTTAAAGCTTCTCTTACCTCTCCGCTTGAAAGTTTAATCGATTTTGGTAACCCGGTCTCCAAATCCCTCCCCCTGACAACGAAAAATTTTTCATCTTTCAAAGGAACACAATTTCCGATAGCAATTTTAACTTCCTCCGCCGTCGGCTCTCCCAATAAAAGCGAATATTTCAAGCGGGCATAGGAAATGATAGCTTCGTTCATTTCGTCTCCGGCAATTCTGATTGACCGTCCCAGGACTATTCCTCCGAGGGATATTACCGCTATCTCTGCAGTTCCTCCTCCGATGTCAACAATCAATATTCCTTCGGGTGACTCTACTGTCAAATCTGCTCCGATCGCTGCTGCCATTGGCTCTTCAATAAGATGTGCTTCGCGAGCTCCCGAGGCTATGGCTGCATCCGACACGGCTCTTCTTTCTACTTCGGTAACACCAGAGGGAATACCGATGACAACTTTTGGCCTGGGAATTTTGGGAATAACCGATCCTGACTCATGAACCTTTTTTATATAATGTGTCAGCATTGCCGCCGTTGCATCAAAATCCGCAATGACTCCGTCTCTTAAAGGTCTGACTACCTCAAGGATTGACGGAGCCCGACCAAGCATCCTTTTGGCCGAAGCACCGATTGCCAACACCTCCTTTGTTTTTCTGTGCCTGGCAATTACTGAGGGTTCGCGAATTACTATTCCTTTGCCTTTTACCCAAACAAGTGTGTTAGCCGTTCCCAAATCTATCCCGATATCGTGCGAGAAAAGCCCGAAAAATCTATTTACTTGAACATCGGGTAATAGTATCTTTAATTTTTCCAGCTGTTTTCTGACGTTACTCATTGCTTTTTTTAGGGTAGATAATATTTCTGCACAGTATATATTTTTAGTTATACTAATCAAATACCCATTGATAAACCCAAAACTTGTATAATTTTAAGATGATGCGAATATTCAAAGCGGAAATAAAGATTATTCCCTATTTATACTACTTATTATTCTTTTCTGTGCCTCTTGTGTTTTACCACAAAACATCCGAGGTCTTTGAATTTAATAAGATGGTAACAACCTATTTTATAACCATCCTTATTGTATCCTTCTGGATTATAAAAATGGTGATCGCTAAAAAAATTATTTTCAGGCGAACAGCTCTTGATATTCCAATCCTCTTTTTCCTGGTAAGTCAGACGCTTTCGACCCTGATTTCAGTCGATCAAAGAACGTCACTTTTGGGCTATTACTCCCGCTTTAATGGCGGACTTTTCTCAAGTATATCTTACGCAATTTTATACTGGGGACTTGTATCCAATCTGGACTTCGGACAAACCAAGAAATTAATAAAGGTTATTTTCGCTTCCCTTTTAATATCAAGTATTTGGGCTGTCTTTGAACATTTCGGCCATTCGTTTAGTTGTTACCTTTTCCCAGAATACCGCACTTTTGACGTTTCTTGTTGGGTCCAGGATGTTGCCTGGAGGGTATATTCAACTTTCGGCCAACCCAATTGGTTAGCCGCATATCTTGCCGCACTTATCCCACTCACTTGGGGCTTTGCCTTTAAATCAAATAGCAAAGATCAAATGGTAAAAATACGAACCAAATATTTAAAAATTTTACCTGGGGTTTTACTTTCCAGTATTTTCTTTACAACACTCCTTTTTACCAAATCCAGATCTGGAATTCTCGGATTTCTGGTTAGCTGGCTACTGTTTTGGTCGGTATCAGGTATATTCTGGCTTAAGTCAAGAAATGTGTTTTTTGATTTTATATCTGTATTTTTGGTTTTTAATACTTTATTTTTGATACTAATCGCACTAATAGGTACTCCTTGGACGCCGAATCTGAAATCAATGTTTCAGCCTTCCGAAAAGACTCAGCAAGCAGCTATCTCCGTCAGCGGACCCGCACTCGAGGTGGGAGGAACAGCATCAGGTGTAATCAGGAAAATAGTTTGGAAAGGAGCCGTTGATATTTGGAAAAATTACCCCATCCTGGGAACTGGCGTCGAAACTTTTGCTTTTTCTTACTACAATTACCGACCCGCCGAGCATAATTTAACTAGCGAGTGGGATTATCTTTATAACAAAGCCCATAACGAATACTTAAATTATGCTGCAACAACCGGAACACTCGGGTTAATCAGCTATCTAACCCTTATTCTCGCGACAATTTTTCTTTTCCTTAAAAGCTCATTGACTAAAAACGAAGGTCGACAGGATTCTTGGGTTTATGGTTTGGCATTTCTCTCCGGCTATACCACGATTTTAATTACCAATTTTTTCGGTTTTTCGGTCGTTCCTGTTGCACTTTTGTTTTTTCTGTTTCCCGCAATGGCAATTACTTTAGGGCGTGAGACTGTAAGAGTTGAAGAGTATAAGTCAAAGGAAATATCCTCAAGCCAGAAAATTCTCATAATTTTCTCATGCTTTCTCGCTCTTATACTCTTATACTCTATTGGTAAATACTGGTATGCAGACCTTCTTTATGCCGACGGGAAAAACCAAGGCGACGCAGGAAATTATGCCAAATCTCTGGAATCGCTAAACGCTGCCATAAAATTTTCTCCAAAGGAATCCGTTTATTGGGAAGAGCTTGCTACTACTACCGGTGATATAGCGGTGGGCCTGAGTCAACAAGAAAATACCGAGTTGGCAAATTCCTATATGGCTAAAGCGATTGATTATATAAAAACCGCAATATCGCTTTCTCCTGCAAACGTAAATTTAAAACGAACGGCGGCAAATGTTTACATCAACCTGTCGGTGGTTGAACCAAACCTTATTTTAGCGACCAGGGATGCGCTGGCCGAAGCCGTAAAACAAGCGCCTACTGATGCAAAGTTATTTTATAACCTCGGATATGCATATATCAGGACCGGAGAATCTGATAAAGCGATAGATACACTCAAAAAAACCATCGAGCTTAAGTCCGACTACAGGAACGCGTATTATGCCCTTGGTCTGGTTTACGTTGATCTTGGTAAAAAAGACAAAGCCAAAGAACAATTTGAGTATATCCTTAAAAATATCAACCCGGGAGATTCCGATGCAAAAACTGAGTTGGAAAACCTAAATCTTTAGTTTGGCGGGTAAATTTTTTGCCTATCTTTTGATATAATCTCTCCATGTTGAAGCAAATATTAAAATCCACCGATCCGAAGCTGCGAGAAAAATCAAAACCTGTACAAAAAGTGGATAAAAAGATACTTTCTTTAATAGCCGACTTGAAAGACACCCTAACTGTCCAGGAAGATCCCGAAGGAGTCGGCCTTGCCGCTCCGCAAATAGGCAAAAACGTACAGGTTTTTATAATTAAAACCGAAAAGGGGTTAAAAACGATAATTAATCCGAAAGTCTTGGAAATTTCAAAAACACCCAAAAATCCTAAAAAGGGTAAAAAAAGAAAGGCAAAAATATTAGAAGGGTGCCTCTCCTTGCCCCATTATTACGGCCCGTTAAAAAGAACCGGAAAAATAAAACTAAGATACCTGAATGAAGACGCAAAGGAAGTCACTGAGGTTTTTTCGAACTTTTCGGCACAAATTATAGCTCACGAGCTAGACCACCTTAACGGGATTCTGTTTACCGACCGTCTCTTGGAACAGAAAGCTCCGCTTTATGAGTACAAAAACGGTGAATGGGAAAGAGTGGAATTATAATCTCATGAAAATTGTTTTTTTTGGTACACCTGCCTACGTTGTTCCTGTAGTTGAGGCTTTAAATAACACTTTCGGATCAAAACAAAACCGAGCAGGAGTTGTAGCTGTTGTTACCCAAAAACCAAAGCCCGTTGGGAGAAAACAAATCTTAGAGTATTCACCTGTAGACACTTGGGCATATAAAAAAGGGGTTCCGAAGTTTTTTAATCCAAGCAATATTTTAAAAAATAAGATCAATGCCGATGTGGGAGTTCTAGCATCGTATGGCAAAATAATTCCTTCCGAAGTTATTAATCATTTTCCTTATGGAATTATAAATATCCACTTTTCTCTCCTGCCTGAATTACGAGGTGCTGCTCCTATTCCTGCAACTTTAATTTTAGGAAAAAAAGAGGCGGGGGTGACAATTTTTAAGATCGATGAAATTCTAGACCACGGACCAATAATTTCACAATTCAGAGAAGAGATACACCCGGAAGACACTACTGGAATTTTAATGGTCAGGCTTTTTGAAAGATCGGCCGAGGTTTTATCAACACTTATTCCAGCCTATTTAGCAGGCAAAATTACTCCGCGCGAACAAGACCATGATAAGGCAACATTCGCCCGAATGATTATAAAAGAAGACGCCTATATTCCCCCAGAATTTCTTAATGCCGCATTGGAAGGAGAATCCTTTAAAGGTAAGTGGAAAATAGATTTTATTAAAGACTATTCCCTAATTCCTAGTGCCTATTCTCTAGAACGCTTCATCCGCGCCATGCAACCCTGGCCACAAGCTTGGACTTACGTCCAGTTAGGACAGAGTGCAAAGGATAAAGAGCAAAGAAGGTTGAAGATTCTGGAATCACATCTCGAATCTTCCCCATCTACTAACTCCCATCTACAATCTACCAAATTAGTTCTTGATGAAGTCCAACTCGAAGGAAAAACTCCAGTAACCTGGAAACAATTTAAAGAAGGTCACCCTGAAGCTACCTTCAGCTAAATCGGTATTTAAACTACAGCAATATTTTTATACTGTCTTACGGCTTTATACTTTTTAATCCTTTTTAGACAACTTGTACAAATCCTCATCTGCCTTTTTTTGTCGTTAACCTTTAAAGCTACCTTTTGCAGGTTTACCTTAAAAAGCCTCTTGGTTTCCTGAGCACGAAATTTCCAACGCTTTCCCGCAACACCCCTTTTGTGGCGCTGGCTGCGGCCGTAAGCGTTAGTTTTGCCACATATTTGACAAGCGTATGCCATATAAATAACTCAAAATAAATAACCAATTTTCATTAGAAAATTGTCAAAAGTCAAATATCAAAATTGTGAAGAGATAACATAAGTTTTGAGATTTGCACTTTGAGCTTTGAGATTTTGTTATTATACTAAGAAAGTCTTTATTTAGCAAAGAGAGATTATGGAACTTATCGGGTGGATATTAGCATTTGTTATAGCCATAACCTTCCACGAGGCTGCACACGCTTGGATGGCGGATAGGCTTGGAGATCCCACGGCAAGACTTATGGGACGACTTTCCCTTAACCCGATTGTCCACTATGATCCAGTAGGAACATCGCTTCTATTGATTTTGGTTGTTATGCGCATAATGGGACTTCCTGTTATGCCTTTTGGGTGGGCAAAACCAGTTATGGTCGATCCTTATAATCTAAGGAATCCCAGACGTGATTCGGCGCTGGTTTCTTTAGCCGGACCGGGGGCCAACCTCCTCCTTGCCATCATCGGAGCAATTATTCTTCGGGTTTTCCCAATTATTGCTTTAGCCAAGATTCTAATTCCTACAATCCTTCTTTGTGTTGTACTTGCGATATTCAATCTGATACCGATTCACCCTCTAGACGGAGGAAAGATATTTATAGGAATTCTACCTGAATCCGAAGCGAAAGAGGCGGAAATTTTTTTAAGCCGATACGGAATTTTAATCTTATTTCTCCTTATTTTCCCCACATTCGGAGGGGTATCTCCAATATCACTTTTTATGAGTCCGGTTATAAATTTTATCCTTAACCTGCTTCTCCCAGGAAATACCTTTGTCTGAAAATTGGTGCGGTAATTTTTTAGGTCTTCCCTTGTATTGACTCAATTTGCTAAAATGATAGTGATCCCGCTAAAGGTGTAAGAAGGCTTTTTCTCACCGAAAAGCACAATGGGAGTCCCGATTTAATAGGGATCGGCACTAAGATGTTCTTACGGCCGGAGCGAATTTCCCGTCACCCGAGGGTTTCGGGATGAGCTCACCCACCTGGATTATCCGGGAAAAAAACTTCTGTATAACCCAAGGCGGGATCAAATTTTGAACACACTTCCTCTTAAAATATTCACGGAGTCAACTTCTATAGGAGTCCTTTATCGAAAGGTGTCAAGGGAGGGATTCGAACCCCCGTAGCCCGTTCGGGCGCCAGATTTACAGTCTGGTGCGATTGTCCACTCCGCCACCTTGACATGGAGCCTTCCCAGAGAATCGAACTCTGATTGCCCGGTTTATCCCAGTACAAATCGTGCTTGCGTTTGAGCCGTCTTAGGGATTCGAACCCTAGACCCCCTGTTTACAAAACAGGTGCTCTACCGCTGAGCTAAGACGGCAAGACGCGTCTCAGCGGCCAAGCTTTGCTTACCGCTGAGCTAAGACGGCGCAAGCCGATTTTACGGGATCCCGTACATTCAGGCTAGACCTTCAATCTTAGCACGAATGTGCCGGGACAAAACCGCTGCTCTGCCATTGAGCTAGGAAGGCGATTAAGTCTCTACATTATATCATTTGTTATTTCAAATTGAAGCTAAAAATCTGTTAAAATATTAAACCATGAAATTATCACAGTTAGACTACCATTTAAACAAAGAGTTTATCGCACAATTCCCAGCTTCGCCAAGAGATCACTCACGTCTACTGGAAATTGATAGGCGCAAAGGTTTAATTTCGCACCAACACTTTTACGAATTACCTAATTTACTTAACCCAAACGACGTTTTGGTATTTAACCAGTCTAAAGTCCTCCCCGCAAGATTAATCGGCAAAAGGAAAACCGGCGGAAAGGCGGAGATACTTCTCCTTAAGAAGATAAGTGCTTCACTTTGGGAGGTAATTACAAAACCGGGGTTTAGCATTGGCGATAAAATTTATTTCGAAGATTTTGAGGCAACCATTCGAAATAGGAAAAACTATATTACCGAAGTAGAATTTTCCATCTCAGACCAGAAGTTCAGAAAAAAAATCAAGGACTTAGGTCATACTCCCCTTCCCCCGTATATAAAAACTCCTAAACCCGAAAAAATTCTGAAAAAAGAATATCAAACCGTGTACGCAAAAGTTTTGGGGTCTTCCGCAGCGCCAACCGCAGGTCTTCACTTTACGAAAAGACTTTTGAAAAAACTTAAAGAAAAAGGTGTTCAGCTGGAATTTTTGACTCTTCACGTTGGCTTGGGAACGTTTGCGCCGATTAAACAAGATGCTATTGCAAAGCACAAAATCCACTCGGAATTTTTCGATCTTCCAAATGGTGTCGCGACCAGGCTAAATGATGCAAAATCCAGTGGCAAAAGAATAATCGCCGTCGGAACCACAACCTGCAGGGTTATCGAAACCTGTGCGTATTTAGAAAATAAAAATCTTAAATCCTACATCTTACATCCCACATCTTCTTATTCGAACCTTTTTATCTATCCTCCCCACAAATTTAAATTTGTGGACGGATTAATAACCAATTTTCACCTTCCTAAATCAACTCTTCTCGCCCTAGTTTGCGCATTTGTTTCTTATCCGAACACGCCTTACAAGTTCAAGGACTTCTCAACCAGTCTTATCGGTAAGGCTTACTCTGAAGCGTTAAACAAGAATTACCGTTTTTATTCCTTTGGCGACGCCTGTTTAGTTCTCTGATATTTCCGGCTGTCCAATTTCACGGATATATGTCTTATATTTATCTTCTTTTATGAACTTCCCATCCTCATAAGTAAGAACCACAAGCAATCCTTTCCGGGTTTCTTCGCTCCACATTTGGTCAAATATAAAATTTCCGAGTGAATAATACACAGGCCTTGCGTAGGCGGAGCCGTCTTTCCAAGGCGGACCATTAATGAGTTCCGAATTCTGCACCCAGTGAGGATGATGTCCCACTACAACGTCAGCACCCATCGCAACTAGATCCTTAGCTAATTTACTCACTCCAGGCAGTGCGGTATTCTGATATTCCACACCCCAATGCATCGCAATAATCAAAACATCGACTTTTCTGTCAGATTCTCTAATTAAATCGATCTCACTTGGTGTAAGTAATGGATTCGTTTGCTGCGCTTTATTAAATCCTAAAAAGCCAAATTTCGTTCCTCTTACCCCTTTTGTAACGAGTCTTCCTATTCCCGTAGCTAAAATTCCTTCGTTCTCCAGAAAATTAATGGTGTCTTCTATACCTTTTTCACCGTAATTTGCGGAGTGATTATTGGCAAGTGTTACGACATCAACCCCGGCGAAAAGTAAACCCTCGATAGATTGGGGCGGGCTGCAAAATTTAAATCCTCCGGTGTGAATCGGACAATCAGCAATTATCGGGTTTTCTAAATTAACAAATACCAAGTCTGCCTTTTTTAATCTGTCGGCAACTTTCTGAAAAGGATAAGTATAATCGTTTAGCTCAAGATATTTTTGCATAACCGATCGACCCAACATAACATCTCCGGCAAATGCTAATGTTATGACGTCCTTCCCGCTCTCATGAGCGGGGTTCCCTCTAAAGGAGGACGACATATCAGAGCTCAATTCATCCTCCGAGTCTGACTCGGGGGTTTTCTTGAGATCTGCTATAAAGTTTTTCTTGATTTCGGGACGGGGTAAGTTAATTGATTGAGTAATCTTTTCACTTACTTTTATTTGTGGGTCTGCTTTTCTGAAAGTGAATCCGGCCAGATATACGGCAAAAAAGATTGTCGAAGCGAATAACAGAAGCAAGAATTGATTCTTTCTGGAAAACATTATTTACCCAACCTATTGTAACTCATCCACGTAGATAATGTAGCCTTTCCCTCAAGTATCAAAATGAGAAATTACAAGGCGGCTAAAATGGCGACTATCACTATCGCCATGAAAAGCGATGCAACCACTACCTGAAGAAGGTGGTTTGGTTTATTAGATTTTTGTGCCATAGTCTTTTTACAATGCGTAAGCAGTGCCAAGCTCCGCTTACCGAACTCACCTCGGCCAAGCTCCGCTTACCAATCGTCAGATTGGCCAAGCTCAGCTTACAATGCGAGCATAAATGCTCCGAAAATAATAAGTATGCCGATACCTATTCCTAAAATTGTCGGGTAAGAAACTCCTGCGTCGGGTAATTGTGTTGTGGTGGGTGTATTAGTTGCAGAACCTGTTGCAGTTACTCTTGGGGTCGCAGTCGGAACTCTTGTGGGAGTCGGAGTTAAACTCGGTGCCTGACTAGGTGTGCCTGACGGAGCGGTTGTAGGTTGAGTCGCCGTTCCTATAGTATAACTTCCTGTGCTCGTTGGAATAAGCAAGATGTCCTGATTATCCGATTTTCTCGTAATGACGCTATCTGCCGGATCAAAACGTACTACTATTGGGCTCGTCTGAAGTTCTCTATTCACCTGTAAAGTAACATTAGCTAAAAGCACATTGGAATTTGCCGTAAAACCTGAGGCGCTAATATTTCCGCAGGCTATATTGATAACTACATTCGATCCTTCCTGTTGGGTTTCCTGAGTCGGACAAGACCAATCACCCGACGATAAAAGCGTGGAACTTATCGTAATATTTTGGACCGAAATCTCCGGAGTTGTTCCCGTAAAGGGATAAAGTATTTTTACAGCCACTCCCGAAATTGCAATATTTGCAGGATTAAAAAAGACACTTGTCTCGATTGTATCTCCGACGTCGAAATTGCCTGTTTCAGGAGTAATGGAAACCTGAGCCTGTCCACCGGGGACCGATGCTTCTTCCCGAAGATCCTGTCTCTGTCTTAAGAGGACCAAACCAGCAACGAATCCGCCAATGGCTACGGCGATAATCAGAAACGCAACTATAATCTTTCTGGCAGACATAACTCTTACTATCAATTAAACCACTAATCAAATTTACTTTGCAAGTATTATTTTCAATTCAGCCTTGTTTGTAGTGACCGAACAATATTCATCTGATATAATTCTGAATGCCTTTAAGTAAACGCGTTTCACGCGATTGCCTGGATAAGAACCTAGCACTTGTCGAAAGAACCTGCTTGGCAGAACCTTGTCCATGCTCGCTCCGCTCGCCTGGATAGCTCAGTTGGCAGAGCGTGCCCTTGGTAAGGGCAAGGTCTTGGGTTCGATCCCCAATCCAGGCTCAATTCAGTATTGAAAATAACTTCGTATTAACTTACAATCTTCATGCCCAAGCGGTAATAAAAAAATTAGCTCATTAGGAGAGTCAAATGGCGACATTTAGAAGATGGAGAACTTCGAACGATCTCGAAGTTACTGCCCAGCATTTCAAAGGAGAATGGACCATCACTATTACCAATGAGGCTGGGGAAGAACTCAACACATTGACCGATAGGGAAACACCAACCAATGATGCGGTTCGGATATTCCTAAACGATCAAGGAGTTCATTATTTTCAAGACGAAAAAGGGGGCAAAGAAGCCATTTCAGAGCTTCTAACGTTTATTAAGGAAGTTGCCAAAAAAGAAAAGTACGGTAACGGTTATTAAGTTAAACCGTGCATACCTAAATTATTCCCCACCACGGATGGGGTCAACTTTTTGAATTTTTCCACAAGTTGATCCCATCCAACTTATTTACCAATAAATTCGAAATTTCAAGATTAATAAGTATTTAAAAAAACCCTATAACACTTGCTATATGATTTCGTATAAACTACAATCTTGCTTACAGCCCAGAAAATAACAAGGCGAAACCCTTAAAATTTTGCGGATACCTGAGTACCTTTAAATAGAAAGGAGGTGTGGAATGGCACAATCTGCTGTGGAACGATATAATAATGGTGTTTTTGAGATTGTAGTGAACTACGATCCACAAGGTAGCTGGACCTGGAAAATAACCATACTAAAAAATGGTGTAGAACTGGATCAATTGCGATCAAGCGATACTCCTAGCTACCTAGTAATTGGCGATTTGTTCCGCTACAACAACGTTCCAGGACTATCCGCCCGAGCGGTGGACTTAGTCTACCAGATCAAAGAAAGAGTGCCTTATGAACTGGGCTAAACCTACCCCGGATGGGGTTAACTAACCGATTTAGAAATCTTAAATTCCTGTTGACCCCATCCAACTTTTTTACTTTAGTGCAGATTCATTTCTCCGAATAATTTCTCGAGTTTTCCTTGAACCCACTCGTAGGAAAAATACTTTTTACCGAGCCCGAAGTTCAACTTGGTAATTCTTTCCACCTCAACACTATCCTCCAAAAGATGTCTGACTTTATTTACGGAAGTTGAGTCCGGCTTGGCTCGCATCCCTATAGTTTCAAACCCTAGTGGTTTTATATCTTTATCGTATACGGGGTAGGAAGTTATAATTATCGGCTTTCGGAAATAGACCGATTCGATAAACTGGTTTCCGAAACCTTCTATTTTTGTCGGATAGAGAACAAAATCTGAGTTTCGGTAACAATCCCACATTGTATACATCCGTGCTCTTTTGGGTTCCAATCCATTTGAAATTCGCACAACTCTTCTTTTCGAATTCACGAAATCACCGATTAATTTATAGCGAATTGTTGAAGTCTTCAGATGTTTCTTAATTTTTTTCAAATATAGTCTCCCCTCGTCTCCCGCGTGTCCGGAAAGGATTAAGATTGCTCTCGGATCAGCCAATTTCTTAATAAATTCTATTGACAACTCTACCCTTTTCCTGGGAACAATACGTGTAGATTGCAAAAAAACTATGTCGTTTTCTCGAATTCCAAAGTCCTTTTTAAAATGCAGGGAATACCTATCAATTTTACTTAGTTTCTCGTTTGAAAAATCGAATGAGTCCCAAATTACCTCGGCTTCCAGCCCAGTTTTCGCTTTCAGCTCATCTTTTGCGATGCTATTGATAACAACGTGTTTAATTTGGGCTAATTTAGGCGGAAACCAACGTTCAAAAAACGGGAAAAGCTGAGACTTTATGTATCTTTTCCTCTCCCACCAAAAGTCGTGATGGCGAGCGATGGTTGGAATTCCCAGCTCTTCAATCACGCGCGTTAAAGCTACAGCCAAAGGAAAATGCATGGGTAGCGAAAATATGTTTGCGACAACAAGAAGATCCACCTTACGATTTCCGTTAAAAAAATGTCTTAGTTTGCCTTCAATTGTCCCTGCAATGTCAAAAATCTTTGCTTCAATCTGTCTATATTTACCCTTACCGTAGACGACTCTGTCATGAAGCTCCATGACGTTTGGCCATTGAAAATGAAGTTCCGGCATGACAATTCCGGCCCTGTCCAATTGGCCGGCAAGAAAGGTTACTTTATGCCCCATTTTCTCCAAAATTTCTTTCCAATGAACACACTCCAAAGAAACCCCATCATTGCCTGCGATTCGATAACTGATAACTACTATATTCATAAAAGAAGTGTTATTTTATGCAAACTTCGCGAACGTCTATGGGATGAGCGAAGCAGTGCACAAACTAGTTTATCCTAAAACAAATTCCGTGAAAAGGCTAATCAGTTGTATTTATGAAGCAAATAAATCGAAACGGCCGCAGTCCAACTAAACGTACCGAATCCTAAAGCAAAAGTATCTTTCTTATCGGGTCTGGCAACACCACTTGTAGGATCGAAATACTCGTAAAATCCATTTTTCTTAATCATCTCTAATGTCTTATCTATCAAACTACGGTGCATTCTTTTCGCTCTTTCGTTAGCAACATATCTCGCTAAGCCTTCAATTACGAAAAGATTGGTAATTGGCCAGGTCGGACCCCTCCAATATCTCGTCAGACTAAACTTTGGACTATCTAAACTGGTTGTTGGAATGGGTACTTTAGGCCAATACTGTTTAGGATCTTCTAATTTATTTAGTAATAGTTCCAATTCGGGTTCTTTTGGCGCTCCTGCCCACAATGGCAAGAAATTACTTATCGTATTTTCCTCGACGAAATCGTGATTACCCAAAGAAACATCTATATCTTTATAAGAAATCAGCTTTTCGTCCCAACAATTTTGCAGGGCGGTTCTGGTCCGCACCGACCAGTTTCTAAACTTTTCGGCTTGAGGGTCATTTATCCCATCTAAGATTTCGGCCAGCAACTCGTTCGCCCGACACCAAAGTGAGTTGAACAAAATATCTTTAACGGCAAACGGCGACTTTTTAACAATTACCTCATAATCCCATTTCCAAGAACTAAAAAGCCAGACTAGATACATGTACTTGTAATAATCATCTAATCCCGGTCTGTGTTTTGGATCCCCAACCTTATCGTCCGATCGATATTTATTTACTATGATCTTAACATCATCCGGTATATCCTCTAATCGTATTTTGCTAAGAGAATTATCCCAGCGGGGCGAATTGTCAGTCCCGCTTTCCCAAGGATGAACAACCGTTAATAAACCACCATTTTCAGGGTCTCTATATTTTTTTAAATATTCATGATATTTAATTACTTTTGGCAAAAATTTCTTCAATTAATCTTTTTTTTATCACGCTATTTTTTGTGCTGACGTATATGTGAGCAAAGCTAATTCCCAATAGTGGGGGCTGTGTAATCCCTGATGTTATTATTTCTCCGTTGGCAAATTTTCCAGTTCCCCAAAACTGAGGGCCGGGAAAATATTTAGTTTCGTTGGGGTTGAAAGTAATCTGCGCGATCAGGCCATTTTCCCATTGACCGGCGCAAAGCGAAAAAAGCTCGTCGAAAGCTCTTTGCTCATCAACATAGACAAGTCCCATTGCGTGCGTCGCAGAGTCCCAATTCCATTGATGAACATAAAATTCTTTTGAAGGAACAGTCCGGCGGTAAACAGATCCGTTTAACCTAACTTCAAATAAATTAGCAAGAAGTACGTCATTGGCTCGATCAAGAAGTTCCTTATCATCCATTCAAATTAATATATCATAAAAAAAATATTTGAGATTAATATTTGGAAATTAAATTTATCCCTGCTAAAATACCCTTTGTACTTGTGGTGAGCGAGTATAACGAGTCGAACCATGGCAAAAAAAGGCGCAAGAGAAATTGTAGGACTTATCTGCAGTGTTTGTAAAAGTCAAAATTACGTTACGGAACGTAATAAAATAAATATGGAAGGAAAACTTTCAGTTAAAAAATACTGCAAAAATTGCAAAAAGGTTCAGCTTCACAAGGAGACGACTAAATTAAAGTAGGATTCATAAAGAATAAAGTTTTATGACTTCTTCCAAGAAGAATGTAAATTTAGCGTTTACTAATAGATGATGTATCATTACATATAACATGACCCCTGTTTCTAGAATTAAGCTTGAAAAACAAATTGACAAATTACTTAATGACATGCTGACCATGACGCTGGCAAAACAGTCCTCGCCCAAAGATGCTTTAAAACTAATGAATGTATTGTTCACACCCACTGAAATAAAAATGGTCAAAAAAAGAATTGGAATAATTTACCTTTTAAATGAGGGTTTGGATATTGAAAATATTTCTAAGATAACCAAAACCACGAGGCAGACGGTGGTAAGAATCCGTCTTCAACTAGCTGTGGCTGATTCTGAAGATAAGGAA
The DNA here is from genome assembly GCA_001793155.1 of Candidatus Woesebacteria bacterium RIFCSPLOWO2_01_FULL_39_61. Lineage (GTDB taxonomy): Bacteria > Patescibacteriota > Microgenomatia > UBA8517 > UBA8517 > WO2-FULL-39-9. The sequence goes on along the minus strand of MGHI01000028.1, from coordinate 304 downwards.
TACGTTTATGGAATGCTAAAAAATATAAAGCTTTCGCTAAACATAAAAAATGTTTTAAGTGCAATTTCGGAAATTGATATTTCAAGAAGCACTTTCCGTAAGGAAATTTCTCCCTTCTAATCTACTAGCTCTCAAAACCCGTCATACGTATGATGTAATGATACATGTTACATAAACGCATCAAAAGGTGTCGGTCTTACTAATCAAGCGGTATGTTTACTTAAATATCCGTCACTTGGTACTCTTTCAAAATATCATTGGGTGTTTTCCTGTTAAGACCTAGGTGTGCTCTTTTGGTATGGTA
>MGHI01000027.1 GCA_001793155.1 Candidatus Woesebacteria bacterium RIFCSPLOWO2_01_FULL_39_61 | reverse complement strand
TTGAAGACTGGATACTTACAGGTAGTCACAACCAACTACCAGATGTCAACGAAACCCTGATACTGTACATAGTTTGCTATTTTGATTGATAGGTGCTATAATTCACTTTAACAACGCAGATTGAAGGAATGCATCTGCTTAAATTTAATTCAATTTTGAGTTTTTGAGGATAAAGGATACCCCAACTTTAGTTACTTAATTTTTTCAGTATCTTAATTCTTCTATTCATCATTCGTAACTTATTTAGGCAGTTTTATTCCCTCAACCAAAATGTACAAAAGATATCGTCACCGTAACAACGGACAGGGTGGCGGAAGAAGATTTAATGGCAATAGATTTTCTTCCAAATTCAGAAAATCTGACGCAGAAATAGTGAGAGCTATTCAGGCTGTCCGGATTTCTGATGGTGAACCTGGGGATCTCCAAAATGAGACCTACGTTGCCCAAAATAATTTCGAAAGTTTTCCTATTTCACCCAGATTAAAGAAAAATATTTTCTATAAGAAATATTCGTTTCCGACCCCGATTCAGGACCGGGTAATTCCTGCAATTCTGGAAAATAAAGATATTATCGGCATAGCAAATACGGGTACAGGTAAAACCGCCGCCTTTCTTATTCCTCTTATCGAAAAGGTCCTGAGAAACCGTGAAGAACGAGTGCTTATTCTTACCCCGACGCGCGAATTAGCCATGCAGATTAGCGACGAGCTTTACGGTTTTGCCTATGGAATGGAAGTTGGTTGGGCCCTCTGCATAGGCGGTACCAATATTCAAACTCAAAGTAGGAATTTAAAAAAACACCCCCATTTTGTTGTCGGAACCCCGGGGAGACTAAAAGATTTAGCCCAAAAGGGAGAATTAATTCTGTCGGAATTTACTGCCGTAGTACTGGATGAGGCAGACAGAATGGTTGATATAGGATTTCTGGAAGACATTAAGTACTTTATAGAAAGGCTTCCCGTAAAGCGCCAGTCACTTTTTTTCTCTGCGACAATTCCTCCCAAAGTTAACCAGATATTGAAGACATTTGTAAAAGATCCTATTACCGTATCTGTAAAAGTTCGCGATTCGATAGCAAACATCAGACAGGATATTATTAAGATTAATGGGAATATAACTAAAGTTGACCGACTGCACGATTTATTAATTCAGGAAGAATTCGAGAAAGTTCTTATTTTCGGCCGCACCAAATGGGGTGTTCAGAAACTGTCAAACGAGCTTGTAGGGAGGGGATTTAATGCAGCCGCTATTCACGGAAATAAAACCCAAAACCAAAGACAAAAAGTATTGGACGATTTCAAAAATAATAAGATTAATATACTGCTGGCTACCGACGTTGCTTCGAGGGGAATAGACGTCCAGGATATAAGCCACGTTATTAATTACGATTTACCGGTTTCGTATGAAGACTACATTCATCGTATCGGTAGAACAGGCAGAGCCAATAAAAAGGGTGTCGCTCTGACATTTGTAGAAAATTAACTTTTAAAGATGCCGTGTTTTAATTTTTGAGCATCGCTTTTATAGCAGATCTCGAGAAAACTCTGGGTTCTTAGCCCAGAGATGAATAGAGCTCTGATATGTTATTCTCTTTTGGAAGAGAAATCGCGCCTTTAGTGCGGGGAGAATGTCATAAGTTTTGGGTATTAGTATCAGTCTTATATGTATAAACTTTCTCCTTCGGACTTTGTCCTTCGGTCTAGCTCAGGACGTCGTCCGAAGGTATATTATTAATATGTACAAATTATCTCCATCGGACTTCGCCTATCTTTATGAAGAGTGCAAACTTTGCTATTGGCTTAAGGTTAAAAAAGGGATTTATCAGCCCAGCATGCCGATGCCCGGCGTCTTTTCGGCGATAAATACCAGGATTCAGTCAAATCTTGTCGGAAAAAATTTAAAATCCTTATCCAAAGGCCTTCCCGACGGAGTGGTTGATTCTCAGGAGGGCTGGGTAGAATCTAAAACGGTTCCGGGGACGAGCGTTTTTATAAAAGGGAAATATGACCTTTTGGTAAAATTGCCTGATTCCAGCCATCTTCTGGTGGATCTTAAAATCAGCGTTCCCAACGATGATAAAATCGAAAAATATAAAACCCAGCTCGGTGCTTATAAATTTGCTTTGGAAAATCCGGCAAGAGGAAACGCAGTAAAAACTACCAGACTCGGACTTTTAATATTTTACCCCGAGAGCGCAATTTTTAAAGAAAACGAAGCGCTTTTGAGTTTTCCTCCCAAATGGCTCGAAATTCCCGTTGATGAAAAGGGTTTTTTAGAATTTTCCGCCGAGGTTGATAAACTTATATCCGACCGAGCACCTGCCGAAAGTAAAACCTGCAAATGGTGCCAGTACAGGCACGTAGGGGAGGAGCTGAGTCATTTGGTGAGTGAAGTAGAGCAGGAAGAGATTCCGTTTTAAGTGGGGACTTTTAGCTAATCAAGAAGAGTTTGTATGAGCGGCAAGAAAAATTGGTCTTTTGATGTTACTAAGAATTCGATTTCCCTCGATTTGGAAGAAGGAGTTTTTACCTGGGATGATCCCAAGAAAATTGCCAAGTCTCTGAAATTTTCAGCTGAGAACTCTGTCAGGAAAAAAGCAAGAACCGCCTTTCAATCGGCCATGAGCATGCTCAACTTCTATATTAATAGAGCAGGCAGCAAACCTGACCCCAAACAAAAACACATTCTCGAACAGGCAAAGCTAGAATTAAGGAAGGTCTTTTGTAAAACTTGATCTATTTTTTCTTTTTAGTCTAACATTGTAGTACCGTAAGATTCTTGCAAGGCCTTTTCGAGAAAATCATCTGCTTTTTTCCTAGTTCCTTGGGTAATGAATTTTTTTTCCTCGAGCATAGATAATAACCTGGACGCTAATTTACTGGAATCGGCCTCAATTTGTTTTCGTATTTCTGGAAATTTAAGGCCCATTTCCAGTGGTGATACGAATACGTCACGCTTGTATATTAAATCTTCCCATTCGTGTCCGAGTTCGTGGGTAAATGCTACAAATCTAGTAAGACTACCCAGATCTCCAAAAATGACAAAATTCATATTGCCTACTTGTACGTTAGTTTTTTTAGTCCATTTAATTGAATTGGCGACTTCGTAGGGATTGCCATTAGATACTTGGTAAAAAACGCCGGTTGAGGAAACTGAGTCCCTTGTTTCTGTCTTACCTTCCAATTTTAACCCTAATCTTCTATTTGCATTAGTATTGGCGTTGAAAATAAACTCAGTTCGGCCAGGTGCAAGATCACGAAGTCTTACAGCTTGTCCAGTTTGATTTACAAAAATTACATCGCGGACACTAAAGGCAGCGTCATTGTAAAAGTAAGCCTCTGAGAAATGGGGATCGATTAGTATTTTTGCAGTGAGGTCAATCTCTGGTATGTGGGTTGAAACGACGATGACATTTTGATCGTTTGTATAGCTGAAACTCTCCACACTCGGCTGCATCAAATCTGCTGCCGACCACTCGCTACTTGAGTACAAAGAATCAAGAGCCCGGCTTACCCTTTGGGCTACTTTTAATGTGGTCGCATCTTGGGAAAACCGATTTTGTTCGATAGCTTCGTAAAGTTCTTTATTCGTTGATGACACGGCTTCTTTGAAAGAACTATAAATTACTACTTCTTTTTTGGGATTTCGCGGCGCATCGATTAACCTTTGTCTTTGTTCTGCCACGATTGGTAACCAGAACTCAGACGCATTAATCAAACTATAGATTCCTCCTCGAGTTTCCTGATCTTTTGGCGGGATTATTTCCTTTACTTTATCGTGTAGATCTTTCAACCTTGTAAGAAATGCTTCTAACTTTTCTACAGTTTTATTTGTTGGAAGGAAATACAAGCCGGATTCATGAGTAAGGTCCGCTTCTGCCCAGCTAACTTTTCCGTCTCCATCAACGATTATCATATTTGATATATCTGCGCTTAGTGTTGATTCAAGAAGGCGAAGTCGCATTGCGGAGGCAACTAGACCTGAGAGTATAGTTTTTTGTCGGGCTTCTAGGTATGCCTCTTGGGATTGGTTGGTATAGTCTTCTACAGCTTTTGTAATGCGTTGGCTAATTTCGTCGGTTAAGTATTGAGAAGGAATTGCTTTACGAAGTTTATCGATTTTTGAAATTCTTTCAGATAGCTTTTTTGCAATTTCGTCAATTGATGCAAGACCAGTTTCGTAAAGTTCTGTATTGTGATCAATTTTATCTATAAGCATCCGGTGAAGTTGGGTAGGTGAATAACTATTTATTACATGCTCAGTGTCATAGGGAAATTTCAGCCTATTTCTTTTTTCGTCCCTTTTCTTATCTCGAGAAGGGTGCCTATCGGATTCATTTTCTTCTATATTTTGTTCAAGAATTTTTTCAACAAATTCCGCAACACCCCCTTTTACCCTGTCCGCATGTACCTTTTTAGCCTCTTCAATTTGGTTTGAAGTCTGCGCCCTTTTATCACTTATTTCTTCTTCAGCAGAGTTTACGATAGTCTTTCGTCTAATTTTCCAGCTAAGGTAATATTTAAATCTCTCGGTAAAACTTCCGGGTGGTTTTCCAAGAAAAGGACGGGGATCTTCACCATTCAAAATACGAGTTTTTATTGAGTCTAAGTTATCTAATTCGTTTTGGAACCTTCCAAGTTCTTCTGGAGGTTCAGGAAGTGATAAGGCTATATCATTAGGGTCTTCTTTAGAAATCGTATCAGAGCTTTGTGGTAATAAAGAGGTTACTAGAATTTGATCTAATTTTTCCAAAGTTTGATCGATGACGGAGAATTCATTGCCAACTTCATCTTTAAAGAAAGTAGTTTTTTTGGGTAGATCTTGATCGACTTTGGTTTCGGGATAACCAAGAGGTCCCTCCGGTGAACCTCCTTGAAAAATTATTTCTCCGCCTTTATTTTCGAGTACTAAAAATTTCCCAACATTTTCTTCCATATCAAAAGGGTTGACTACAACTATGGTAACTAGAAACTTGTTCTAAATCTACTTTAAACAATTATCAATTGGGTTTTCATAACCGTGCTAGTTAGTTGGAGTTAGATAGAGTGGGCAGCAAACTTGACCCCAAACAAAAACACATTCTAGAAATGGCAAAAATTGAGTTAAGGAAGGTTCTCGGAAGACTGTAGTATCTAGCTTTTAGGGATTTGCCCCTTGACGCTTTTTCTATTACCGAATTGATATCTATTCATAGCTGCCTCGTCTCTCCGAGCCTTATCCTTTTTAATAAGATCTTCGGTTCGTTTTTGGCAAGCTGAATCCGAACACACACTCTGTGTGGTGGTAACTAAAGAACCATTAACATATTCTTTATATGTTTTAGTAGTTATTCTTTCTTTACCACACTGAAAGCAAATATCCGTCTTTTGAGTTATTGCCATTAATACCTTCTTTGATTGGAGTCTCTTCTTGGCCTTCTATCAAAGCCGCCTCCGCCTCCGCCTCTTCGATCTGAATGAAAATCTCTTGGTGGTCTTTCTTCCATTGGTCTTGCCACGTTAACAACTATCTTTCTACCTTCCAGATCCTTGCCGTTTAAAGTTTCTATCGCTTTATCCGCCTCTTCGTCGTTTTCCATTTCGACGAATCCGAAACCTTTGCTGCGTCCGGAATATCGATCAATTATTAAATTGCACGAACTAACCGTACCAACTTTGGCAAAAAAATCCTTAAGTTGTGTTTCTGTGAGGCTATATGGAAGACCTCCCACAAATAATCTTTTAGACATTAATTATCACCACCCTTATTATTTACAGTGCTGCTTCGTAAGGTTAAAAGATTATTCGCAAACTATGACCCACTAATCTTACCGGGGGAAACAGATATAAAGTATGAGTTATTATAACATACTTAAAGTCTTTTTGTTTAATTTGCCCGCTAATAGTAAAATGGCTTCACAATGTCCTTATCTGTCGGGATAGTGGGTTTAGCCAACGCTGGAAAGTCGACGCTTTTTAACGCGTTAGCATCGCGGCGTTTGGCAGAAACTGCACCGAGGCCGTTTACTACAATTGATCCTCATGAAGCGGTCGTGTCAATAGAGGACGAGGATTTGCACAGGCTTTGTGATTTAATAAAACCCGACAAGTGTGTTCCTGCTACGGTTACTTTTATTGATATTGCAGGGCTGGTCAAAGGAGCCCATAAAGGTGAGGGGTTGGGGAATCAGTTTTTGGCTAAGATTCGTGAAGTTGATGCAATTACCCACGTGGTTCGGGCTTTTGAAGATCCCGGAGTAACCCACCCCCATCCATCTCACACTCCTGGGACAAATGAGCAAGTCATAGAGGACATAGAATTGGTTAATTTGGAGCTGGAACTCGGTGGGGTCGAGAAAAAGCCGACGATTTATGTTTTAAATATCGACGAAGACAAATTTAAGAGCGAGTCAGTTAATCAATTAATCAAGCTGATCGAGGAAAAATTTGGTGGAGAAGTCATATCTGTGGCCGCAAAGGAAGAGGAGGAGATGGTGGATCTTAGCGACGTTGATAAGAAAGAAATGATCGAGTTACTTAATTGGGAAAAGAGTGCTTTAAATCGGTTAATTTTAGAAGCCTATAAACTATTAAATCTGGTTTCTTTCTATACAATAAAGGGTGGGAAAGAAGTCCATGCTTGGAGTTTAAAGAAAGGAGAGGGTGCAATAAAAGCTGCGGAAAGAGTTCATACAGATTTTGCGCAAAAATTTATTAAAGCAGAAGTGATTTCAGTCGAAAAGTTATTAGAGCTTAGAGATCAGTTGAAAGAGCATACTAATATCTGGAATATAGCACGAGAGAGGGGATTAATTAAACTGGAGGGAAAGGATTACGTAGTCGAGGATAAAGATATTATCGAGTTTAAAATCGGAGCCTGATATTAAAAAAAATTAGGTTGCAGAAGTATTATTTTTGTCTTTAAAAAAAAGCTCGCAATTGAGCCAAAGACAAAGGATTTACCTCTGCAACCTTTATTATATTTGAAAGGTTAATGATTTTCCTTTCAGCCGAAACTTGCGTTATTTAGTTAGGACGCCGTTTGACAGATTCGACAACAGCGCCTATAACTACTCCTACCAAAATCCCGGTAGCTGGAAAAACAAACAAGGCGGCACAGATTGTTAATAAAACTGTTACAAAGCGTGAGCCGATTGCGATATCCTCATTTGAGGGAATATATGACCAACCAAGTGATCTACTAACCCGTACAAAAATGAGGAACAAGATAAACCCCACTAGGCCCCTAGGGCTACTCCAACCGCTACTTCTTTTGACGAACTTCCATAGCTAGTTCGAAAATATTATCCACAGAACTAAGCCGATTACGGAAAGTAGGCAAACAAAAGGTCCAAATGCGAGGGCTAAAAGAATTACCGTATCGATAAATTTTTCGATACCACTTAGGGGTCGATCGGGTTGGTTCCCATTGAGTGTTTCCGGTTCCTCAGACTCCAATTGGCTTTCATCCTCTCGTGGGTTAATATACTCTGGTTTAGTTCTACTGCCTCCGAACATTTCACACCTCCGTGAACAGACTAGTTTATAAAATAATTAGGTTGCAGAAGTAGTATTTTAGTCTTTTTGGTTAGCCGCTAAGAGGCTAAAGACAAATGGTTTTACACTCCTGCAACCATAATTACTAACTTGTTATCTTTTTCTTTCTTTTAAGATACTTATCAAGTGGGTCGATTACCACAAAACTTGAAACTAACATGATGAGCGGATATCCGACGAATATCGTCATAAGGATTGTCCACACGATGTGAAGTTTTACAACAGCAATCCCGATGTAAAAAGGGATTACCAGGGCCAACACCCAAAAAAGTAAACCAATATAGTATGCTAATGGTTCTAATGGTTGTGATTCTACTTTGGTTTCCTCAGGCGTGTTGGTTTCACTAGACGGTTCGAAAGACCTAGAGTAAGATGGTTCACTGTCAGGCTCACCGTAATCGTGATCGTCCCAGGGCATTCCCGAGGGGTCAAAGCGTCCTCCACCACGATCAAACATTTCACACCTCCTATCTTACGTATCGGAATGCGACTAAAATGATCAGTGCTATCGAAACGATCGGTGTTAAGCAAATTGCCCACCAGGGTAAGTTCAAAACGTTAGCAATTTCGAGAACTAGTACTGTAGCATTTAGTAAGACAATTGTTGCTAAAAGTATAGCTACTGATCTTAAAGAAGTGGATCGTTCGATGGAAGTTTTATCGATCTTACTTCTATTTCTGGTCGAGGTAGTAAACAACCTCGCTAACATCACACCGATCAAAAAGGATCCTATGATGAAAATAATTGGCCAATAGTTATCCATTTCACACCTCCATTTTCTAGTCTTGGGGATCGCCAAATTGATTCTTGTCGTGGATTGCGCTGTAAATAAGAACAGCGACTATAAGTGAAACTAAAATGTAGGTTATGCCTAGAATGGGTCCGTTAAAAGGACCGGATCCGGTTGTTAGTTTGCAAGCCAGTGCCGTTAGCAAAAAAGAAAATACGAATATTACGACGGTGCCAACCAAGCTTGGCTGATCCTTTGGGTTTTGAGACATTTTACTCCTTTCGAAATTATTAAACAACCTCTTTATAGGTTTTTAAGGTGCTGTGGCGATATTATATTCCCTGAGAGTATTCAAGTTCAAATTTTTGCTCTCCGATTTTAATTATTCGCTTTTAACAAGTTGCTTTTTCTGGTATACTTCACGTCGATATGCAAGAATACGAATTAACCCTAGTCCTGGCTCAAAAAACTTCTGCCGCTAAGAAAAAAGCCTTTTTGGGTAAATTTGGTAAATTGGTTGAAACTCTTAAGGGTAAACTTATGAAGACCGAGGATTGGGGAGAGCTCGAGTTAGCAACACGAATTAAAAAGGAGGGTGGTGGTAATTTCCTGCATTTTATTTTAGAATTGGAAAAGACTGACACGAAAAAACTCGAGGATAAGTTGAGGTTAGAAGATGAGGTAATTAGGTACCTTTTAGTTAAAAGTAACAAGTAACAAATTTATATGGCAAGGAGTTTAAATAAAGTTGAACTAATCGGGAACTTAACCCGCGATCCGGAACTGCGTTATACCCCTGCAGGCACAGCTGTTTGTACATTCGGTCTTGCCACAAACCGCCAGTGGACCGTGGATTCAGGAGAAAAAAGAGAGGAAGTGGAATTTCATCGAATTGTCGCTTGGAATAAACTAGCCGAACTTTGCGCTCAACTTTTGGCAAAAGGACGCAAAGCTTACGTGGAAGGAAGGCTTCAGACCCGTCGCTGGACAGGTCAGGACGGCACAGAGAAGATAACTACAGAAATTGTAATAAACGACATGATCATTCTTGATTCCAGGTTTACTTCGGGGCAGTCCGAAGAAGAATTTAACGTTCCGGAAGGCGCTGTCGAAGAAGCACCCGCCGATGCGTCAGCCGATGCTCCTGCACAGGCAACCCCCAGAACACAAAAAAAAGCGAAACCCGATAAAAGTTCAAAAGCAAAAACAAAAGACGCCACTTCCGGAAAAGCAAAAGAGGATAGAGAGGATGAAAGTGAAGACATTCCCTTCTAAAAAATAAGCTATGGCTCCACGAAAAAAAGCACCACCGAAAGTTCGGAGAATCAGAGTTATTGCAGACTGTCCTTTTTGTAAGGCCGACAAAGACCCTGATTACAAAGATTATGGTGGTTTGAAAAAATACTTAAGCGAGAGAGCGAGGATTATCGGGAAAGAGTATACAGGAGTTTGCAGCAAGCACCAGAGAAGACTTTCAAAGGAAATTAAGCGTGCAAGGCAGATTGGTCTTCTTCCGATAACACCCTCGATCTAAATTAGATACGGTTATCTAATTAGGTAACTTTACTGATATATTTAAGGTGTTACAATGATTGTTATCAACTCGTATTTAGAAAGTTGATATAGAATATATGCAACCAGAAAAGCCTAGTATTCCCAAGGTTCCCATCACTATTTTAAGCAGACTTCTGATCTTTATTTTAATTATATCAGCTTCCTTTACGGGTGGTTATTTTTTTGGAATTAACGGTTTTTATGCGTCGATTAAAGGATATCCCAAAGTAACAATTCGCAGGGAAGTGCCTCAGGACAAAACGGACCTGGACTTTTCTCTTTTTTGGAGAGTTTGGGACACGCTTTATTCAAAATATTATGATAAGACCAAACTTATAGAATCAGGCTTGGTTTATGGGGCGATTCGGGGTATGGTTGCGGCAGTAGGGGATCCTTATACCGTATTTTTACCTCCCGAGGAAAACAAAGTCGTTCAGGAAGATTTACAGGGAAATTTTGATGGCATAGGGATTCAGATTGGCTTTAAAGGTACTCAGCTTGTAGTTATGGCACCACTATCATCTTCACCGGCGGAAAAAGCCGGAATTAAAGCGGGGGATTATATCATTGCAATTAAGGACGAGAAAAAAGGAATTGATAGAGGAACCCAAGGAATAACATTACCAGAGGCCGTACAGACAATCCGCGGACCGAAAGGAACATCTGTAACTTTGACTCTAACCCGGGAGGGAGAAGACGAACCGTTCGAAAAAGAAATAACCAGAGCTAATATAGATGTTCCCAGCGTTACTGTCGAGTATGTAGGGGATCAGGAAAATATTGCCCACGTAAAGATATTGAAATTTGCCGGCGAGACCCTCGAAGAATGGGAAAATACAGTCGTTGAGCTAGTTAAAAAACCCAACCTTAACGGAATTATTGTTGATGTTAGAAACAATCCCGGAGGGTATTTACAAGGAGCCGTTGAACTTGCGTCCGATTTTCTGGAAGATGGCCAGGTTGTCGTAATTGAGCAGGACGGGGACGGATCAAAACAGGAATTCAGAGTCGAAAAGTTGGGGCGACTGAGAAAATTAAAGACCGTGGTACTCATCAACGGCGGATCCGCTTCAGCCTCAGAAATTTTTGCAGGAGCGCTCCGAGATGCTAAGGCTGTAAATTTAGTAGGGGAGGTCTCCTTCGGAAAAGGTACGATCCAGGAACCGCAGCAGATAAACGGAGGGGCAGGGCTTCACATTACCATAGCCCGATGGCTGACTCCTAACGGCACCTGGGTAAATGAGGGCGGACTGAAGCCGGACAGTGAGGTTGAGGATAACCCCGATACTTCCGAGGACGAACAGCTGCAAAAAGCTATAGAAATAGTTAGGCTTTGACAGACAAGTCGTGTTCGGTATGAAAATTCAGGTTTTTCTCAGAATCATTGAACTAAAATAAACTGTAAAAATTATGTTTCAGAATAGAGTAAAACTTCAGGGTTTTTTAATAGGATTAGCAATTAGTGTAGTGGTTTTTGTTTCGGCTCTCGGGGGGGCTTTAGCTGATCGGATTTTCGGTATTCGTCCACTGGATTATTTACTAGCAAATCGTTCCCAGAATGTGAATTTAGGGAGAATCGAGCAGAAAGTTTTAACGGAAGAGTTTGTAGTTATTGATGTTGTTGAAAAAGTATCACCGTCCGTCGTTACTGTTTCGATACAAACTCCCCAAAGAAGGATTTTGGAATTTGACCCGTTCAGCGGATTCAGATCACGTGTTGAAGGAGGTCAACCTCAGGATATCGGGACGGGGTTTATTGTTTCGGAAAATGGCACAATAATCACAAATAAACACGTTGTTTCTGATACGGGAGCCAAATATAAGGTTATTACTTCGGATAATAAGGAATTTGAAGTAAAAAACATAAGCCGCGATCCTTCCAATGATTTGGCGGTATTGAAAATAGACCCAACGGCCAGCTCAGGGCAAGTGCTTAAACCAGTTAAGCTTGGAGATTCGGGTAATCTCAAGGTAGGTCAATTTGTGATTGCAATCGGAACTGCACTTGGAGAATTCCGATCGACAGTAACCACAGGTGTGATTTCGGGATTGGGGCGCGGAATAACAGCGGGTAGCGTTTTCGAGGGATTTGTCGAGAAGCTGGACAATGTTATTCAGACGGACGCGGCGATCAATCCCGGAAATTCTGGAGGACCTCTGCTAAACTCAGCCGGACAGGTAATCGGCGTTAACGTGGCAGTTGCGCAGGGAGCAGAGAACATCGGTTTTGCTATTCCTATTGATATCGTTAAAGACGCTCTCGAAACCTTTGATAAAACCGGTAATTTCGCTTCAAAACCCTTTTTAGGAGTCGAGTATCAGATGATACCGGAACAAACAGCAATACTAAATAACGTTGTTCAGGGAGCATACGTGGCAAATATTGTTTCGGGTTCTCCGGCAGAAAAGGCGGGGATAGAAGTCGGAGATATCATTACCAAGTTCGACAGTGTTGAGATAAAAGAAGGAATAAATGATTTAGCAGACGTTATTAAGAAAAGAAAAGCCGGTCAAACAGTTGAAGTCGAGTTCTGGAGAGACGGAGAAACAAAGAAAGTTTCGGTGACCCTATCCGAATTTAATCTTTAAAAATATTAGGCGGTTGTTAATTGGGTATTTAATATTTCAACGACACGACCCAGGTTTCCGTCCATAATAGCTTCCAAATTACCCCATGATTTTCCGACCCTGTGATCAGTGATTCTATCCTGAGGGTAATTGTATGTTCTGATTTTCTCGGAACGCATACCCCGGCCGATGGGTGAACGGTAATCGGCAATTTCCCGGAGTTTTCTTTCCTCTTCGCGTTCCCAAAGTTTTGCCCGAAGCAAATCAAGCGCAATCTTTCTGTTTTGTTCCTGAAAGCGTTCTTCCTGGGCTGTAACGATAATGCCTGTTTCTTTATGGATAAGTCGTACCGCGGTTGATACTTTCTGCACGTTTTGACCACCTTGGGATGAAGCACGGTAAAATTGCCACTCCAAATCTGAAGGGCTTATTTGAACTTCAGAATCTTTTATTTCCGGTAATACCGCAACAGTTGCTGTTGAGGTATGAATTCGACCTCTTTTCTCGGTAACCGGAATTCTTTGGACTCTGTGCACACCCGACTCATTTCTGAGAATATCAAAAGCACGGGTTCCCGTTATTAACAGAGTTTTTTCGTCTACAGATGCCGCTTTCCACCCCATCTTGATAGCGTAGCGCATGTACATCCTTAGAAGATCCAATCCCCAAATTTTTGCTTCGTCTCCGCCCGTTGCGCCTCGAATTTCAATAAATGCCTTTTGAAGGTGGTCTTTCATATATTATTAAAGATAAAAAAGTCAAAAAATTCACACCGGATGTGTAATTCTTATTTATAACATACAAATTTGGATCACGCACCCGGTGGGTTGAACTGCTAATTTTTATTTTTCTTAGCTACCTTCCGAAGCTCGGCTAAAGTATCTGGTCGCTCAAGTTCTTTTTGAATCTTTCTTTCCTTCTTAAGTCTTCTTTTTTCCCCTTTAGAAAGAACTTTTTCTTGAACCTTCTTTTGCTTTGCACGGAAGGCATCTACGCGTCCGGCGGTATCCACGTATTTCATCTGACCTGTGTAGAAGGGGTGACAATTGTAACAAACCTCAACAGTAATTTGAGGGACAGTTGAGCCTGTGATAAAAGTATTACCGCAGGCACAAGTTACTTTTGTGTCATTATAGAATGTGGGATGAGTATCTGCTTTCACTCGGATATTATATCAACGTGCTTCACAATACACAATCTTTTAAGCCGCTTTCGCTTTTCTTTTTTTGCTTTCGGCAATAAATAGACCAACAGCGATTATTATTGCACCGATAACGAATGATGTTGATAAGCTTTCTTTAAGCCAAAAAATGGCCAGAGGTATTGTAATTACAGGTTGCAGGTAGTAAAAAAGAACCGCCTCAGATACTTCTATCGACTGTTGTGCACGGACGAAAAGATAGTAAGCTAAACTTCCGGAAAAAATTGCCATGTACCAAACACCCAAATGATATTTAAGGGGAAGGGTAGAAATTTGAAGGTAAAAATCCGTCCAACCGTAGGTAATGATGGTGATTGGCAATAAAGTCAAAGCTCCTGTAATAAAAGCCAGGTTTGTGAGGTTGGCCGATTTAATTTTGTAACGGGATAACTTTTTGGCGATAAGAATCGAGCTACTGTCAACGATAAGATAGGAAAGGAGCAGGATATTGGCGGTAAGTCTTATCCCTTCGGATTTTATAATGGGAAATAGAGAATTAAGTAAGACTCCAATAAGAACAATCGTAATTCCAACCCTTTCTTTCTTCGTAATATGTTCATGAAAGAACAATGCTCCGCCCAGCAATACAACTATTGGCCCGATGATTCCGATTAATGTCAAATCCAAAACCGTAGTATTATCAAGCCCCACAAAAAGAAGACCCAAAGCAGCAGGAACAGCCAGAAAGCCATAAAGCAAAACCAGAGGCAAATGCGTCATTAACTGTCTGAATTTTTTACCCCTTTTAATTTTTAAGATAAAAAAAATGATAGAAATGACCGCGGATATTGCAAGCCTATAAGATATGAAGGGTAGGGGATCAATTCCTTTTAGTGTGAATTTAATAACAGGCCCTGCTATACCCCAAATAGCGGCCGTGAGAAGAAGATATGTATATGCACGTAGGCGTTGTGGATTCATTTATAATTGTAGATAGTAGTATGAAGCAAGTGGTATGCATTATTCATGAAGAAAAAACCAAGCTACATTCTACAAGCTACTGGCTACTTTTCATTAATTTATTTACCAAATCTTCTAGCTTTATATCTTCCTGCCTACCAGTTTCTAGGTCCTTTAAAATCACAGAATTCTTTTCCGCCTCCTCGGGTCCGATTACAACAAGCCACTTGATACCTTTTTTATCTGCATATTTAAGTTGTTTATCAAGTTTAATTCCTTCGTCGGGATAGAGTTCAGCCGAAATATTATTTTCTCTTAAATTTGCGACAACCAGCGCTGACTCGTCCGAAAGTTCGGGACTAAATACGCTGACCAGAACACTGTTTCTTTGCTGTATGGGGGGGAAGAGCTTGAATTGTTCCATGGCTTCAATTGTTCGATCGAATCCGAGTGCAAAACCAGTTGCAGACATATCAACGCCTGATAGTTTTCCTATGAGTTTGTCATATCTTCCACCACCAAGTACCGAACCAGCTTTATATTCATCTATCTTAATTTCAAATATTGTTGATGTATAGTAGTCAAGACCCCGGGCAAGTCTTGCCTGAAAGTGTAATTTATCTTCTTCGACGCCTAATTTTTGTGAGTATTCGATAACTTTTTTCAAGTTGTCTGGGGACTGCTCTTCATCAAGGTGGTGGAAAAGATGGTCAATATTTTCTTGGCTGATGCCTATTGTTTTTAGCGACTCAGAGACTTCATCTATACTTTTTCTGTCAAGTTTATCGATCTCGATAATTGCTCGGAAGTGTAGAGCTTCCGGGATACCGGCCGAGGCCATAAGCTTAAATAAAATATTCCTGTCATTTATAAAAATTTTATATTTAGAGAAACCTAGATTTTTATAAAGTAAATTGCTTAAAGCGATCACTTCAGCATCGGCGAGGGGAGAGGCTGAACCGTATAAGTCGGCGTCACATTGAAGGAATTCCCGGAAGCGGCCTGACTGGGGTTTTTCGGCTCGCCAGACGGTCTGGATTTGATAACGCCGGAAAGGAGTAGGAAGCTGTTGGTTGTACATAGCCAGAACCCTTGCTGTGGGAACCGTTTGATCATAACGGAGTGCTACGGGGCGACCACCCAAGTCTTCGAACTGATAAACGAGTTTATCTGCCTCTTCGCCGTATTTACCTAATAATACTTCTTGATATTCAATGGCCGGAGTTTCCAGGGGTTCGAATCCGCAGGTTTCAAAGGTGCGTCTTATTATGTCAATTGTATATTGTCTTTTTTTGGCTTCAGCCGGTAAAAAATCCCTGAAGCCTTTTAAAGTTTGTAATTTTTGCTTGTCCATAGAAAGTATTCTGTTTTAGTTTATCACAGCTTTAACTTTACACCCAAGAACCTTTTGGGATTTGTTTCTGCCATCATTTTAAATTCCGGCTTTGACAATTTCTTTATAAGATCTACCTCCTCCGTTAATGTGCTCCTGTGTTCCAACGACGGCTCAATCGGATTGATGTAGGTTGTAAAAGGCTCATCGCTTCCAAACACAATATAATCACCAAACCGATAAATAAGCTCCCGTAAAGCTTTAATCGGTTCTTCATAATCCAGATCAAGAATTTCATATCCGCGAGTTTTTGAGTCAAAGGGCAGATCTTTACAGTTTGCAAGGAAGGGTGAAAGGTCAATAAATAAGTTCTTAGGTTTAGTTATTATTAGCTCATCATAAAAGTCTTTTATACCTCCGCCCATATGCGCGACACAAACTCTTATATCGGAATTTTTAAGCGCAAACTCCAAAATCGGAAGAGGATGGGCAACATCCTGCATATATGAATGAAAAAGCATGGGCCAATTATTTCTTCTGATTTCCTTGAGAAACGGAGAATTTATAAGTTCGCTGCCCTTTGTCTTGGTAGATTTTGTATGAACTTTGACTCCATAAATTTTATATTTTTTTACCCACGTTTTAATCTGTGTGAGTTGCTCTCTGACTTTTCTTTTTGGATCGATGCTAATAAAAGGTAAAATTCGTCCCTCTCCTAAATTTTTGACATGATCCAAAACCACCTGGTTTTCTATTTGATATGGGAATTCCATAAGTCCGGTCGGAATATTTTCGTAATAGTCTCTCGGATCGTCGTATAAAGAGGACTCAAAAGGAAAACTAACCGAATAATTGACTCCCGCAATGTCCATTTTTATCAGCAAATCTTTGATAGCCTGAATGGGGGGATAAAGTCCGCTAAAAAGCCTTTTCAGGTTTACTCCGATGTGAGTATGAACGTCGATTATCATTTTAGGTTATTCAGAATAATTCTTTCTGCATTTTTGAAACAAATCTTATCTACGGTTTTTTGACTAAAACCCCTTTTCTGGAAAACCTTTATCACGTTTGGAAACCCATCCGAGCCAGTAAACCCTTCCATAAAGGTATCTTCAGGCCCGACAAGGCCGTCAAAATCGGTCCCAAAAGCAACATAGTCGTCTCCTACAAGATTTATTATATATTCAAAGTGATCGACATATCTTTCCAGCGTGTCGCCGCCGATATAATCCGGTATTGCGGCCATTCCCAAGACTCCGCCTTTTTGTGCAACAGCTTTAATCTGCTCATCCGATAAATTTCTGGAGTTATCGCATAATGCCTTGCAAAGCGTGTGTGAAACTATTATCGGAAAGTCTACGATCTTAACTGTCTCCCAAAATGTTTCCTCGTTAGCGTGTGCGAGGTCAAAAATCATGCCCAGCTTTCTAACTCTCTTTATAAGTTTTTTGCCGGTTGTTGTCAGTCCGCCCTGGGTATTATTTCCGCTTCCGAATTTGTTTCTGTTTCTCCAGGTTAAGGCCAGCGATCTTGCGCCAAGGTCGTAGAATTTCTGCAAAACTTTTAAATCCTTGTCTATGTAATCAACTCCTTCGAGATGGATCAAGAAACCTACCTTGTTGGTTTTTTTTGAATTTGCAAAGTCAGACTTTGTTTTTACATTCACTACTTGATCCGGATATTTACGAAATACTTTTTGGTAATACGACATTTGTTCGTTTGCCGCTTCAATTCCGAATTTTATTCCTTTAAGTTTGTCAAAGTTATATTCTTTTTGATCTATTTTTATTAGCTCATCAAGGGACTTTTTGTCCAATGCAAATATACTCGTAAATACGAGTTTAACTCCACCACCTCTAAGGCGAGGAAGGTCCACATTGTTATTGGCAACTACGCCGGGAACTTTTGGGGTTCCTTCATGCAATGAATACCTTCTGCTGATGTCTTTACCAGTTGCCTCGAGAACGTTTGACGCTATGTCTGTATGTAAATCGATAATAAATGGTTTTTCCATAACTTTTTTTAATAATACTTACTTTAAATCAAAAGAAAAAATTAGGGGAGCGGAAAGAGGTTCCGAAATGAATGTTGCGGAAAAATCGATCCGCTCCCTAAAATGTATTCTACCAATCCCAGCCGGCATGGCTTCCGGTGCCAAATCCTAAAGAGCCTTTCTTACGCTTGGCTTTACCTTTTGCCATTTCTTGGTATTTTGTGCGTTGCGCCTCCAGTTTTCCCGTCGGTATATCAAGTATCCCCTCGATTAAATAAAGTCTTTTTCCTTGCAAAATCTCCAAGGGAGTAATTATAGGCTGGTTGTGGAGTATAAATTGTCCACTCTCATCAACAAGCTTTTGGCCAAGCTCGGCTTTGATTTTTTTCCTTTCTTCAAGGTTTTCCTTTATCCACTTTTCTTGTAGGAAGTGCGCGACGACTCCACAAGCGCCGTTAATATTATCTTCGTCGATCATAGTCCTTAAGCGTACAAAGGATGACTCGGGAATTTGTGCTGTAAGATATTCTAAGACTTGACTTTTTGTCATCCCAGATACCTTTTCCCTAAACTTTTCCGACAAGATTTGCGCAGTGTATTCAGGTGGTGTATGTAAGATAGCAACCAACTGATTTATTTCGTCAGCTTTTTCTTTATCGGTGACAACTAACTGCCCGAGTCCTTGCGTTGGTATGAGTACAAACTCTAACTCTTCTGGTAAATCAGGAAGCACTTCGTGCCATACGAGGTCGTACATAAATGATGTGGTTTCTCGCCATCTTTGAGAGTCTGCCTCCTTAAGTATATATTGAAACATTGCAACGCCGCTCCAAGCATAAACTTTGTCAGAGCGCGTGTTCAGTGCGAAAATCGCCATGTCAAGAACGGACATTACTCTGGCGTCAGGCAAAACACCTTCCAGACCAGAATGTAAGGGATTTACTCCTTTGTCTAATTCAGACGCCCTTACAACTTCCAATAAAGTTAAGTATCCCGATGCAAGATTGTTATTAGTAACGTGAGAACCATTTTCATACATGACAATCTCTTTGTAAGAGTTTGTGGCATTAACAATTTTGCCATTCGGGGTAACTCTTTTTGAAAAGTGTCCAGCAAATCTGCTCTCTGCCAAAACTCGTAATGCCGGTTCAATAACGTCCCTGTTTCTCAAGTAAAATGCTGCTGAACTTTCAACAACGCCAGGAAAGGCTACATTGGCAATCCGATGGTGCGCCTGATAAGGTGTTTTGCAGTCTTTTATTACTTCGATTACAACTTGAGGAAGTGTAGAAAGTCTTTTTTCCCAAAGTTTTGGGTCAAATTGAGCCCAGGGACCACATTTGTCAAAATCAAAAGAGATTTTCTGGTCACCCAAATTTGTGACTTCGTAGCCGGACAATCCAGCTTTTACTTCCCAAAAGAAAACCGTGGGAATTCCAAGCTGCATCAGAATCGTAGTCATATTATTGCCTCCACCCGGATGGGGGCTTCTGGAACCACGATCGGTAAATTCCAATGTTTGGCGAAGAGTCAAATCTCCGCCGCTTTTAAAGATAATAGGCATTTCACACCTCCTTTAAATTCCACACTTCAGGTTTTGCGGCAATGAGAAGTACACCGTCTTGCGGATTTATAGAAAGAGAGTCGAAAAGGTCGAATCTGTCAATTTCGCCTGCATATGGTAGATATCCGCGGCGTACGAGCTGAAAGTCCAGCTGACCAGCGTTTCTTTCGGTTTTTTCTAAAATCATTTGTCCGAGTTCAAAAGCGTTGTGTAATATCTTGCCGTCTTTTGTGCAAGATAATATAAGTCCCATATCCCGCGACAACTTGTACATCTGAAAGTAAATCGCAGCTGCTTTAGTTGTGGTGGCAACCATATCCGGTTGTACTTTGTCAAAGATTGGACCATAGAAATGGCATGACATACCCCAACCTTGCCATCGCCTGAATATTGCAGCCGAGCACATGTAGAGCGCCTTAAGTCTTTGTTCTCTCCACTCAAACTGGGTGGTTTGCCGGCTTGCAGCACCGATTAGACTCTTATGAGTCCACAAAGAGGCGTGCAACTCATGACCTAAAAAATCTTTTACGACTATGATTTCTGGGTTCTCGCCTGGAAATGCTTCTTGGGCAAGATCCATTAAAGCGTTGGTATAAGCTGGTTCAAATTGTCTGACGTCAAAAGGACCACCGTCATAAATTCTCAATTCTGTAGTCTCTCCGACTTTTATGTTGATCATCACAGACCTCCTTTAGCCTTTGTGATTTCTTGATAGAATTTTTTATTATTTTTAAAAAAAATTCCTTTTTGGATTGGTAGATTGTTAATGAGCTACCCAAACAATGCACTGCATTCAATTAGCACATCGTTGGCTTGTGGATTTATATAGGCAGAAGTTATTGATTTTGTATTAATCATAGAAAGCAGTGCATTCACTTTCGCCTGTTGCGGTTTATAAAATATTTCGTGAACGTTCACTACTTCAACACCCGATACGTTTTCCAATACATTCAAAAAGGGAGTTTTTACACTTTTCTTCAGATCGTTTAAGGTTGGTAGAGTAACGTTTAACTTGCCATAAAACTCGTTTCTTTTAACAGGATCTTTTTCTTTTAAATAAAATTTAAGCAGATCGGAATCAGTTTTATCTATTAAATCGGCCTCGGCTACCTCTTTGAATAGAGTGGTGGCTGATTTTATATCTTTCTTAAATAGTGAAAATGCCGCATCAAATAAAACACAGCCAATTGTGTCCTTTTCACCCAAGCCTTCAACCAATTCGATAACCTTATTTTGATTAATCTTGAGATATAAGTTACCTCCTTTAACTTCTAATTTATTGGGGGTGGTTTTAAAAAGCTTTATCAAGACTTCAATTGCAATAGCTCTTACGACAGGGCTTGATTCGAGTATTACAAAGTCCGGAGTAAAATTATTCAGTTTAAGTTCGGATAAATATTTTTTATAATCCAATCGATTGACAACGTGATAATCATCTATCATCAGAATATCTTCAATTTCTCCCATAAAACCGGAATTTTGTAGTTTCATCACCAGTTCATTTCTCAAAAGAGTTGTGTTTAGCTGTGTTTGGGAAGATTCCCGATCTGCGTGTAAATGTGCGGACTCGATAACAATCTTTTTGGCGTTTACTAAATCGTTCGGAATGGAAAGTGCTACGTCTTTTAATTCAAGCGGGACAGAAGTTAGGTCTTTGCTGATTGATTTATTTCCGCATTTAACAATACCCATTAAATCATTTTCTTTCGTTTCCTGAAGGAAATTTTTAAGATTATTTGCAAGTATAATTTTTCCTTTTTTATCCTTTTGGTTAGCGACTCTTTGTAGTCGTTTGTTATTTAACTTACTTAAGGTTGAATCCGAAGAAAAAAGAAAAACTGCGGACGCTTTTGATGGCAGGCTGAACGTTTTCTGAAAAACTACAACAGCATTTTTGGAGCCTAGAGGCTGATTAGTTTTGTCGTCAAAAGATGTTTTGTTCGCAATAGCATTTTTAAAAGTGGTTGTGTTAGTGGTTAGTGCTAAGGAAAATCCAGAGGTGCCAATGATTTTAATTTCACTAGTACCTTGCTTATTTGATATTTCTTGTGCTGAAATAAGACCAAGCTTTAAGTCAGTTTTCGTTAAAAACAAAAAGTAATCCAAAAGGCCAATGGCCATTTCTAAAGAATATGTCGATAAAAATTTGCTTAAAACCACAGTTACTTTTTGAAAATCATTCTCCTGATCTTTTGAAAGATTTGTTCCCGCAAATAAAAGAACAGAAAAATTATTTTCTTTATTTTGACTGATGAGAGAAACAGGATTTTGTATATTCGTCTCGACGATTCCTTGAAAGGTCTTCAATTTATAACCGAAATTAGTTTTTTGATTCCGTCGTTCGAATACCAACCACATAAATCTCGCGAAGTCCTTACAGGCTTTAAAAGCCGCATCGTTCATAAAAGGCAAAAGTTGTGATCCTGCAATTATTGTATCCAAACCCATAATTCTCGAAAAATGATTCAACTCTTCCTGAAGTTCAAGTTTTTTAACTTCTTTTTTAAGTTTTGGCGGAAGCCCCGACATTTTCTTGCCAAATTCAATTAAGGCATTAATGTCAAAGATTTGACTTTGGATTAAATTACCACTCTTTTTTGAGAGTACTTTTATTAATTCTTTCGATGCAAAGGGTTGTGCACTTTCTGCCAAAACCGTAAGTTCTTTAATGGTAATGTTGACTAGGTCTTTTCTTTTGTTTGGAGGAATTGTTTTCAGCAATAGAGAGTCTACACCTTTAAAAAGGGTGATCAACTCATCTTGCGAATTATTTATACTAAGGTTTTTCATATGTTGGCCTGGAAGGATTCGCCGTGCACAGCATGAAATTCCATACTTGTGCGCTTTCGAACCCTTACGAGAAACGAGCTTAAGCGAGTTGGCCCGGAAGGATTCGAACCTCCAACGGTCTCCTAAGATGGAGCTGCTCTATCCGATTGAGCTACGAGCCAAAAAAAACCTCCCTTTGGGAGAGGTTGCCTTGAAAATGTTTTCTTAAAAATTACGTATTATCTACCCACAAAACGGCCTCCCCTTGAGAGGTTATCTTGCGGTGATACCAGACAGATACAAGTAATTTTCGTAACATTAGGAGAAATGATACTTTAGTTAACTGTGTATGTCAAATTTAAGTTATTTAGGAGTGGGAGTTGGGGAGAGTTTGCCATTTTCTTTTACAACATAAAGTGTTCGTACTTTAATTTTCCCGGAATCACGTTCTCCTACGACGATTACAGTACTTCCTTCATTTAGCTCTTTTATTTCCGGACCTTTCCAACGTAGTCCGAATTCAACGTCGGTTTCTGCCCCGTCCTTTTTCGTTATAGTGACAACCTTTTTGTTGATTTTTGAAACTTTTCCGAAGATTATAACTCTGGTGGGATCTTGTAAAGGTTCGGTTAATAAAATTCTTCTTGCCGAAAGAACTTTATTTCCGTTTTGAAAACCCATAGCGATAATAAAATCTCCGATAGCAACATCGCTAAATTTTACAGATTGGGAACTTTTTCCGATTTTCACGAATGATACTTCATCTAGTTTTACAGAAATAAGATGTATTTCACCGGTTTTATCTTTGAGCTCAATAGTATCTTCCGTTTTGTCCGTAACTGTTCCGATTAGAGCTTTTGGTTTACTTCTGACCTGCTCTAACTTCTCTCTTACCTTATCGCGGATAGAATTTCCGCTTTGCGTCGAGGTCTGACCAAAAACTTGGGTGTAATATAAGTTAAAAAGCATTAGACATACAAAAACGATTTTGAAAACCCGGCCTTTGGGTTTATGTGACCAATCAATCATGGTTACTTTGAAATTTCTTTAGCAAACTCACTCGAATAAATAACATTAAGCTGTCTTTGATTTTCTTCACCGTTATCGGAAATGGCGTCGATTAAAATTTGATTTACACCACCAGTTAGCTCTACTTCTAGCTCAAAAACTCCCTGGCTGTCTGCAGCAACCACGTAATCCTCAGTTTCAGTCGAAATTGTTACCAATGTGGAAGGCTTAGTTATACCCGAAATAACAGTCTTTTCTTCGACCAAAACATCATTTTCCTCGGGTTTTGCAATAGTTAAAGAAAATCCGTTATTTGGAGTCGGTGAGGGGCTTAATTTAGCACTAAAGAGACCTTTAGAGTTGTCTGACGAGTTTACTCTCAAGGCATTATTTGCTCTCCAAACCCCGAATGCTACTAAGATCCCCAAAAAGATCCCCGTAATTGTTACGACTATTATTTCTTTGCGCATAAACTGGCAGGAGAAAAATATGATTTAAAGCTAGAGTAAAGGTAAATATAGGGTAGTTAGAAGGCCTTGTCAAGTTATGTACAGTATCAGGGTTTCGTTGACATCTGGTAGTTGGTTGTGACTACCTGTAAGTATCCAGTCTTCAACTGCCTGTTGTGGTGTTCTGCCTT
>MGHI01000026.1 GCA_001793155.1 Candidatus Woesebacteria bacterium RIFCSPLOWO2_01_FULL_39_61 | reverse complement strand
TTTGGCTCAAGGAAGAGAGGGTGCTAAAATGGCCTTGAGGGACGATAAAAAATTAGCGGAAGAAATTGAAAGGAGAATAAGAGAGGCAGTTGCTGCTGGGAAAAAAGTGCCAAAGGAAATTGGAGAAGAGAAAGGAGAATAGTTCTTTGAATTGCTCGACAATGCTCTTTTCAAAACCGGCACTTGCCTATCTTTATACTATCTAAATTTGAATTCTTGCAGTACCTGCTTTTCTCGACAATTACCAATGTTTTCATCGATTGTAAAAGTAGCGTTTAAAGCGTTTAAATTGTCTGCGAAGGCTTTTTTAAAGAGATTGCCTCGCATTTATTAGATGCCCACGATAACTTCTATAAAACCTCAAAAGAACAAAAAGCGATTAAATATCTATCTTGATGATAAATTCGGTTTTGGATTGGACTTGGAGAGTTTCGTAAAATTCGGGTTAAAAGTCGGGCAGGGAATTTCGGAAGAAGAAATAAGGAAAATTGTAAATGAATCAGAATTTCAGAAAAATTACGATAAAATTTTGAAATTCGGATCGCTGCGTCCCCGATCGAAGAAAGAATACAATGACTGGTTGAAGAAACACAAGGTTCACGAAAGTCTGCACGCGAAACTCTTTAATAGGTTAAAGTATCTTGATTTTATAAACGATAAAAAATTCGCTCTTTGGTGGATTGAGCAAAGAGTGGCGTTTAGGTCTAAGTCGAAAAGAGTCTTGATTCAAGAATTAAGAAGCAAAGGGGTGGATAAAGATATTGTTGACGATGTATTATTCGAGAGCGAATTGGACGAATTAAAAGTTGCTAATAAGTTGTTAGAAAAGAAAAAGTATCGGTGGGAAAAATTAGGAGACTACGAAGCACGAATAAAAAAAAGTCAGTTTTTAGCAAGGAATGGGTTTGACTGGGAAACGATCAAAAAAGTCTTAAAAGTTGATTATGACGATTAAAACAATTAAAATTGTACGTGGATAATAAGGAATATGTTTGCGGAAATTCTGAAATCGATATCTTCTGCAACTAACCCACTAAACTAAGTCTGGGTTCTTTCTTATTTATCCGAATAAAAACAAGTAATCTTTACAGATATTGCTTGTGGTTTTAAACATGACAGACAAAGACGAAATAAAAATATTAGTCGAAGAAATAAGAAAAGAACGAGAAATTCTAGAGAAGAAGCAAAATAAGTTGGAAGAGAGAGAAAAGGATTTAGCTGAAAAACTTACTAAAGTTGCAAAGATGACTCTAGACGAAGCCAAGAAGATTTTATTGGAGGAAGTCCAAAAAGAACTGACGGCAGATATCGCAAAAAAAATAAGATTAGCAGAAGAGCGAGTAAAGTTGGAAGCCGGCCAACGCGCCCGGGACATCTTAGCCGATGCGATGAGACACGCTGCGACTTCATACGTTGCCGAGTATACTGTTTCAACTGTTTTTGTTCCCAATGAAGAAGTTAAAGGACGGATAATCGGTAAAGAAGGGAGAAATATCAGAACCTTTGAAAGGGCAACCGGGGTAGAACTCGAAATTGACGAAACTAACGAAATCCGACTATCTTCCTTTGACGCGGTAAGAAGAGAAATTGCGAAACGCTCGTTGGAAAATCTTATTAAAGATACCCGAATTCAGCCCTCAAGAATAGAAGAGGTAGTTAAACAGACGAAACTCATAGTTGACGATCTACTTTTGGAGGAGGGTAAAAAAATTGCAGAGGAGTGTGGCGTTTATAACCTGCCTTTGGAAGTATTAAAAATGATCGGAAGGTATAAGTTCAGGACTTCTTATGGTCAAAATTTAGGCCTTCATACAATTGAGGAAACAAAAATAGGCGTTGCGATTGCCAACGAAATAGGGGTTAATGTTGAAACGGTTCGATTGGGATGTCTCCTTCACGATATAGGAAAGGTTGTTTCTGATGAAGAAGGGACACACGTCGAGGTTGGAGTTTCTTATCTTAAAAAATACGGTTTTTCTAAAGAAGTGGTAAATTGCGTCGCCGAACACCACGAAGATAAGTCTTTTACCTCTACGGAATCCGTCATTGTTTGGATCGCCGATGCTATTTCAGGAGCAAGGCCCGGAGCTAGATACGAACCACACGAAGATTATATTAAAAGGATGGGTAAAATCGAGGAAATTGCTGCATCATTTGACGGAGTTGAAACAGTATATGCTTTTCAGGCTGGTCGTGATGTACGCGTCATAGTTAGACCGGACGAAGTTGATGACGAAAAGCTTACTACTCTGACTCATGAAATTGCAAAGAAATTGGAGCGTGAGGCTGAATATGCAGGTCAGGTCAAAGTAACAGCAATAAGGGAAGTTCGGGTGACGGACACAACCGCTGCAAAGTAGAAGCTATTTCAAAACCTCGCTTTCAAGCTCGGATTTGAAGGCCCTTCGGGAGCTTATGGCATCCCAGTTCAAGGGATTTGAAATGGGCTGTAGTTAAAAACTTGACTTTTATTCGCTCTTTTTATATTCTTCTAGCATGACAAAGAGACAGCTGGTTGAAGTAGTCTCTAGGAAAGCCCATCTTACAAAAAGAGCGGCTGCAGAAGCAGTAGAGGTTTTTCTTAACGAGGTAGGACGAATTCTTTCTAAAGGCGAGAAGGTTGTACTTTCCGGATTTGGAACATTCTATGTTCGGCCAATGAAAGGAAAAACAGTAAGGATTCCTAAATCCGATAAGTTGGTAACAATAAAGGCCCACAGATCTCCGAAGTTTACCGCAGGCAAGAAACTTAAAAGACAGGTAACCAGATAACTCCGAATTTACCCCCCTTTATTTTTTAGTTTAATGAGAGCGTTGTATACTTGAGCAATGAGTAATAACTTTAAGGCTGAGGCTGAGAAAACTATTATTGTCGAGCGTTTGGTCAAAAATTTTGAACTAATAGAAAAAAAAGACGGAATTCTTAACAGCTTTTTAAGTATTGTTGCGCCCAAGAAAAAAAGTATTACGGCCTTAAAAGATATATCCTTTACTATCGATCAGGGAGAATTAATAGGATTTATCGGACCAAACGGAGCAGGAAAAACTACAACCCTGAAAATATTGTCGGGACTTCTTTATCCGACCAGTGGATTTACTCAGGTTTTAGGATTTACACCTTGGGACAGAAAGCCCGAATTTTTAAAAGAAATTTCGCTTGTCATGGGTCAAAAAAATCAGCTCTGGTGGGATTTGCCTGCGATCGAGACCTTAAAACTTAATCAGGCTATTTATGAGCTCTCGGATAGCGTCTTCAGACGAAATTTGAATGAACTAACTGATCTTTTGGAGGTTGGGAAATTGTTAAATACACAGGTAAGGCAACTGTCACTAGGGCAGCGGATGAGGTTGGAACTTATCGCTTCGCTTTTACACAGCCCCAAGGTTCTTTTTTTGGACGAACCTACACTGGGACTTGACGTTGTAGCTCAGCAAAAGGTTCGTGACTTTATTTTTGACTATAACAGACGCAATAAAGCGACGATAATACTAACTTCTCATAATATGGATGACTTAATCGATTTGGCCAAAAGAGTAATAGTAATCGACAAAGGTGAAATCCTTTTTGATGGAAATCTGCAGAAGTTAGTGGAAGAATTCGCAAAAGAAAAGGTTATTAAGCTCTATTTTTCAAAAAATACCGACATTAAAAAACTGGAAGAGATAGGTAAAATCAAAAGGATCAACTTACCCCAAGTTATACTTGCCGTTCCAAGAGAGGTTGCCGCCATCGCGGCTTCTGAAATTCTACAAAACTTTCCTGTTGCCGATTTGACTGTTGAAGAAGAACCGATTGAAGATGTCATTCGCCGGGTTTTCAAAGGAGAAATTACAAGAAAAGAAAAAAGGCTTCTTAAGCCAAAAGCGTCAGATGAATAAATTTTTACAGATTTTCAAAATTTCTTTCCATCAGGAGTTTGCATACAGAATTAATTTTATTATGTGGAGAGTGAGAAATATGTTTCAGATTTTTCTGGTGTTTTTTCTCTGGGACACTATCTTTGCAAATTCCCAACGTATTGTTTTTGGATATGATCGTCAAAAAATGCTCACTTACATTTTCGGACTAATAATTGTCAGAGCTTTGGTATTATCTTCAAAAGCTAATGAAGTCGGCGGAGATATTTCAAGGGGGGATATAATTAACCTTTTGTTAAAACCGATTAGTTATGTAAAATATTGGTTAACCAGAGACTTGTCGAGTAAGGGAATTAATTTGATTTTTGCCGTTTTTGAAACGATACTACTTTACTTTATTCTTCGCCCGGATTTTTTCCTTCAAGGGAATATTTTACTTTTACTTTCTTTCGCAACCTCAATAGTATTGGCTATATTAATTTATTTTTTACTTTTATTTACCATCGGACTGGTACCCTTTTGGGTTCCGGAATCAGCTTGGGGAATAAGTTTTTTGATGCTCGTAGTCGTCGAATTTTTATCGGGGGCGCTATTCCCCTTGGATATTTTGCCGGTAAGCGTTCAGTCGATAATAAATTTTACTCCGTTTCCTTATCTTTTATTTTTTCCTCTGCAAATATATTTGGGTAAGGTTGGCACACTGATAATGTTAAGAGGAATCGGAGTATCATTTTTGTGGTTGGGTGTTTTGTGGTTATTAATGCGGAGCGTTTGGTTTAAAGGCTTAAAGTCGTATCAGGCTTATGGAAGATAGAAAAGAAGTTCAAAATTTAAAACTAAGAATTAAATATTTTGGTTTCTCCTTAGTCATTGGGACTTTCCGAGCCGTGAGTAAATTTTCGTTTAAATTTGAAAACATAAAAGAGTTGGTTAGCAGATGTTATTACTATTTTAAAATTTGGCTTTTGATGAGCAAAAATTCTTTCATAGTCATGTTAGAGCAGAAGAAATTATTCTTTTTATTCTTGCTGGGCAAAGTGTTGCGTTTTGGTTTCTTTATTTTGTTTTTAGTTTTTCTTGTTAAAGGAACCGAAAATTTGGCTGGTTATAATTCCAATCAAGTCATCTTTTTCTTTTTGACATTCAACTTGGTGGACATTGTTTCGCAATTTTTATTTAGGGAGGTATATCGTTTCAGACCACTTTTAGTCTCAGGAGATTTTGATTTGGTAATGACAAAGCCCATGAATGCTTTGTTTAGGGTTTTAATGGGTGGAGCAGACGTAATTGATTTTATAACGATACCGCCCTTACTTATTGTGTTAGCGATTGTTGGGGGAGGGCTGAATCCTAACTTTTTTCAGATTTTTTCCTACCTTATTTTTATTATCAATTCTTTGATGATTGCAGCGGCCTTCCACATTCTCGTTCTTGCTTTTGGAATAATTACTTTAGAAATAGACCATGTTATTTGGATCTATCGGGATTTGACTAATTTAGGCCGATTTCCTGTGGATATTTATAGGCAACCGATCCAGGGAATTCTAACTTATCTTATTCCCGTAGGAATCATGATGACTTTTCCGGTCAAGGCAATGTTAGGGCTTATCTCTTCTTGGGGAATACTCTTTTCATTTTCGCTAGGAATATTAATGGTAATTTTATCAATTAAATTATGGAATAGAGCGCTGAAAAGCTATACTAGCGCATCAAGCTAATTAAGTAGGCTAAAAATGGATGCACCAACCTTAAATCTTCGACCAAAGCTTCTGATAGTTTGCGGTCCGACAGCAACCGGAAAGACAGAACTGGCACTTCATTTGGCTGAAGTACTTGTTTCCGATTCAAAAATTTACTCTGGGGTAGAAATTGTATCCGGCGACTCACGACAGGTTTATAAGAATATGGATATAGGCACTGGTAAGGGATTACCTAAAGGAGCGAAATATAAAATTTCAAATTTAAAATTTAAAAATAAAACCATAGGTTACTACGAAATAGATAGAGTTAAAATTTGGGGATATGATCTGGTTAATCCGAAAGAAGCATACAGTGTTTCGAAGTATACAGAAATTGCTGATGAAATCCTAAAAAATATTTGGGAAAGACGTAAACTTCCTATCTTGGTTGGTGGTACTGGCCTTTATATAAAAAGTTTGGTAAGCGGTATCGAAACGATTTCTATACCTCAAAATAAATCACTTCGCAGAAGCTTGGGGAAAAAATCGGCACCCGAACTTTTTGAAATTTTAGCGCAACTCGACCCGGTTAAAGCAGGCTCCCTTAATACTTCAGATAGTAAAAATCCGAGGAGACTAGTCCGTGCGATTGAAATTGCCCAGTGGAAATTGAAAAGAATTAAACGTAAAAAAACTTATCAGAAAAAGAATCTTGACTCTGTTTTTATAGGCCTATACGCTCCGAAAGAGATGTTGGAAAAAAGGATTCAAGAAAGGATTCAAGAAAGGTTGAAAAAAGGAATAGAGGATGAAATTAAAAGACTGTTAAAATCGGGGGTATATTGGGAAGATCAATCAATGCAGAGCTTGGCATATAAAGAATGGAAAGGATATTTTGCCGGAAGTAAAACCAAAGATGAAGTTATCAAAAATTGGGAAAATGACGAAAAAAACTACGTCAAAAGACAAATGATTTGGTTTAAGACAAATTTAAATATCCATTGGTTTGATATCACAAAGCCGGTATATCCTAATGACGTAGAAAAAATGGTAAAAGAATGGTACATTAGCAAGTAGGCAAGTAGGTAGTAATAAAAAAACTAAAAAACTTATCTCTTTATACTTTTAGTACTTTAGTTCTCATATATGACTAAGAAGGTAGAAGTCTCACATAAAACTATTATTTTTGCGGTATTGTTCATTCTGTTTCTCTGGAGTCTTTTTATAATAAGGGAAATAATCCTCCAGTTTTTTGTGGCTCTTGTGATAATGGCGATTCTGAATCCATTCGTAACCAGACTATCGAAATATAAAATTCCAAGGAGTCTTTCCATTCTCTTGATTTATTCCATACTCTTGGCAAGCATAAGCTTCGCAATAGCTACAATAATACCTCCTTTAGTTGAGCAAACAGCTCTTTTCATATCTGATCTTCCCGGATTTATGAATAAATTGGGATTGTCAGCAGTAGTAAGTCAGCAAATAATCGGTCAAATAGTAAATTTACTTGGTACTCTTCCCGCACAAGCAGCAAGAATTACGGTGTCGCTTTTTTCTAACGTTTTGTCTGTTGTTACCGTTTTGGTATTTGCTTTTTATCTTTTAGTTGAAAGAAATAGACTTGACCGGCTACTCGGAGCTTTATTGGGAGATTCTAAAGGAAAAGATTTTGAAAGAATAATCGGTTTATTAGAAATCAAACTGGGTGGTTGGGCGAGCGGACAATTAACACTGATGTTCATTATTGGTCTTGCTAATTATATTGGTTTAAGACTTTTAGGTATACCATTTGCCCTACCTCTATCCATCCTATCAGGACTTTTGGAGGTCGTACCTATTATAGGACCGATAATAGCTGCGACACCTGCCGTTATTATTGGATTCGGCACTTCCCCGATTTTGGGCCTGGCGACAATCGCTTTGGCTTTTTTGGTTCAACAATTGGAAAATTACGTTCTTGTCCCCAAGATTTTACAGAAATCAACAGGAGTTAGTCCGATAATTACACTTTTGGCGTTAGCAATTGGACTTAAATTAGCGGGAGTGGTTGGCATTATTATTGCAGTTCCGGTTTATCTGACAGCTTCAATTGTTTTACAAGAATATGTTAAAGGACAGCATTAGAAGTTTTACTTATATCCTTCGCAGATACTCCTACGATTAACCAAAACAGTATTTCTTCAGAAATCGATATAATGTTTGTTTGAGAATGTAATACAAACAGCACTAATGAAATAAAAAGATATTTAAGAATTCCGTCACTTTTTATAATTAAATTAAAACCAGTTTTGAGAACGATTAAAATATATAAGACCAGTCCGGGTATTCCTGTCGTAATTAATATTTCCAAGAAGTGTGAGTGGGCTTTATCCACATAAATGTCATCTTCATATTTTACCGGCCAATCCACAGATTCAAATGCGTAGTCAAAGTTTGCCCACCCCCACCCAAATAGCAGTCGCTTTTGAAAGGCAAGAATAGCTTTTTTTATTATCCTTTCCCGACCTTCGGCAATTGTTATTCCAGGAGTTTGTATGCTTTTGTGGTTTAAGATAAATAGCCCGAGACAACCCATAAAGGCAAGAATGATGGTGAGAGTTAATAATAAATTTTTTGAAGTTTTCATTACAACATTCATCAGCAAAAATATAAGTATTCCGAAAATTCCCGCCCAGCTTCTTGTAAGTAAAATTGCAGTGAACTGGACGGCTAAAGAAATAAGGATTAACTGCTTATGTTTAATTTTTGGCTCTTTATTATAAAAATATAAAGTAAATGGCAACGAAACAATCAGATATCCTGCTAAAAAATTCGGATTACCGAAATTAATTCCTACCGCCTTATCCCAAGCTGGCATTAGCGGTTTATGGATAATAAAAGCAAAGACGGCATTTATGATTGTCCAAAGACTAAGAAGTATAGAGGAATAAGCCAGTATTTTGAAGGTTGATACTAACCAATTTTCCCTATAGAAAAGCACTACCGATAAAAAAAGTATAACCAAATGTGCTAAAGTTATCAGTCCATCAGCACGGTAATAATTACCTGATAAACTTTTGTTAAAGTCTACTCCCAGAAGTGAAGAAGTTATGACTTGTAGGAAAAAAATTAGGACAAGACTTATAAGCATGCTATCAACCTTTTCCTTTTGGATTCTTATAAAAATCAGATAGGTTACACTCGCAAAGGCGAATATCTCTATCCAGCGGTTCATGAAAAAAACCTTTGGTATTTCGAAACTAATTGCACTCCAAGGCCAGAAGAATAAAGGACCAATAAAAATTCCAATAAGAAAAAGGTATTTTAAAATATCTTTTTCGGAATTAGTCTTCATAATTAATTAAAGTTTACAACTCCTTTAACGGAGTATTGACATATATATAAATTGAGGAATAAAGTGGAAATGATGGACGGTAATAAATTACCCCACGAAGAATCTTCCCAATTTATCGGGGAAACTTCTATCTTTCCAAAGTTAGGAACGAATCTAAATTCGAGATTCAAAGTATTCAAACATCTTAACAACTCTCAAAAAGTTTCCGTAATTACTCTTTTGTTGCTATTAATTTCTCTACCAGTTGGATTAGTTATGACTCTGGCACCTAAAGCTCCTCGTTTACCGTACGCAACTCCAATTACTCCTCCGACAACAGCAACTCCCACGCCGGTATCAATTAAATATCCAATTACTTGGGTTACAGATACTGTTTATATGAAAGCAGACAGTTTTACGATTAGAGTAAACGATTTATATTTTCATGCAGATGAGGGGACAGTTAATGTGCGTTCCGATCCGGGTAATCCGACCTATACCACTCTTGAAGCAATATGGCAGGAAAATGGCGTAGAAATGCGTCTTTTCATGTACTTCCACGCAGATAATACGAGTTGGTGGACCAGCGAAATGCGGATTTATAATGGTCTTAATCCCGGCGACTGGATTTACTTTTATAATCCCGTACCTAGAACGCCTTTGGGGCAAGCATATTTTGGAAATTATGGTTTCATAACTGGGTCGGTAACTTCTCCGGCGGAAGTAAGTTTTGAAGGGTGGGTACTGCTACCATTCAGGAATGGAATAATTCCAAGTGTGACACCTATTTCGACGCCCACTCCCGGAACATCTGTTTTTCCGACGCCAACAGTTAGTCCGCGACCAACCCCGTCATGGGGACCTACGCCAACTCCCACCGGAGCTCCTACACCATCAGGAGTTCCTATTTCGACACCTACACCTCTGCCTACACCAGGATTTAACGCAGCTCCAAGCTTTAGCACCAAGCGGTTAAAGACAGGTTATGTTGGGAGACAATACAAAGGGGTGATCCGAGCGATTGATACAGACGGCGATCAAATTCGTATGCAGATAACCAATTTGGCTCCTGGCTTAAGTCAGGGTGAATGTAAATTCTCTCTGGATAGAAAAGACGACTCTGGGCTTGATTGTGAAATAAACGGCTTGCCTCAACGAGCAGGAATTTATTATCCGGTTGCAACCGTAACCGACGAGCATGGGGCATATTCTACGAAGACATTTAGTCAGTATATTTTTCCCCGCTTTATATTTTTTTAAGATAAGCTAAATATACTCCGAACGGATCATTTTCCAGCCAAAAATAAATGAAAAAAGGCTTGAAATTTGCTATAATACACTTTGCTTTGGAAGAAGGACGGTTAGGTTATCCCATTGACAAAAGTCAACGGGGGCCCCAGAAGAAATAAATTCGGGGTCCCCAAAATCGCAAGATTTTGGGGTGATCAGGAAAGTCCAGGCTGCGAGCCGATACTCAACGGAGTGTAAGCTCCGACCCGGAAGGGCTAGTGTCTTAGGAAAGTTCAACCGAAACTTTTCGGGAACGGACTCCGAAATGACGGAGTTCGAGAGCAACAGAGACGAGCGTTCGTCTCGGTGTATTTTGACGGACGAGTGAAACGGGCAATCCTAGAGGCAGCAATCGTCGAATTTCACTTTGACAATCGGGATAGTGATAATGCACGAGCACCCTGGTTAACTACCGGGGGAAGTTGAGCCAACATCAATTTCAGATAGATTACCGTCACCTTTTCGGAAGAGGGTTTCACCCCCTTCCGACTTTCCCCAATACGGGAAGGAAACCGAAAGGGAACAGAACCTGGCTTACTATCTTCCAGAGTATATGGATAAGCCCCGCCCAAAAGGCGGGGTTTTCCTTTTACAGGCAGGAATAATAATAGTTTTGTCTAAAACAATATTGAAAATAACTCGTGATTCTATTATTTTGATGATTAAGAATACAAAAAGAAGGGGGTGATAGAAAATGAACTCAATAACTTCATGGCAAGAAGCACTAATTGCATCTTGGGGCCAGGTTTGGTCGGCATTTCTCGGATTTATCCCTGCTATTGTGGGTTCGGTCATAGTTTTCAGTGCCGGATTGGTATTAGCCTTTTGGGCAAAGAGACTGGTGGTTGAAGTATTAAAACTTGTAAAACTGGAGAAGTTATCCAAATCTTTAGGGATAGACGGCTATCTCTCAAAAGCAGGAACAAAATTAGACTTAACACAGTTTGTGGGTGGAATTGTCGAGTGGCTCATCATACTTGTATTTTTCTTAACCGCCGTTGATATTCTGGGACTAAGTGTTGTTGCCAGAGTCTTGACGAGATTTTTAGCTTATCTACCCAATATATTTGCCGCAGTCTTGATTTTTGCAACTGGTTATTTTATTGCAAAGGTCGTAGAAGGAATGGTGCGGGGTGCATTGTCCTCGGTTGATCATGAAATTGCAAAACCTTTAGGCAAGCTTTCCCGTTGGGTAATAATTATAGTTACTTTTTTTGCAGCCGTTGAACAACTACAGATAGCCCGGGCATTAGTTGCTACCTTTTTCCAAGGATTAACTTACACGATAGTTTTAGTGGTCGGTTTATCGGTGGGCCTGGGAGCAAAAGATTTGGTTTCAAGAATACTCAATGACTGGTACGACAAGTTTAAGAAATAGGAAAGTTGTAATTAATTGAAGCGTAACTTCTTTTACACAACACCTTTCGTATATAATGAATTTGTTGAAGTTAGTAATATAAACTATTAGCTAACTCTAAGTGCCGCCTATGAAACTGCCTATTGAAACCCTGAAAAAAATTATAGTAGGATCGGGATTTGTCCAGGAAAAAGATTTCGACGATGCGGCAAAAACAGCAATAGAACTGGATAAAGAAATAACCGACGTTCTGATCTTCAGGGGTTTAATCAACGAAGAAACGATAGCGAAACTCACCTCTGAGCACTTTGGTGTTTCTTATACCGATATAGCCCGAATAAATATTCCTCAGGAAATACTTTCACTAATTCCCGAGAAAATGGCGAGGGTTTACAGAATCGTTCCTTTTGAAAAGGACGGAGGCAAGCTCAAGCTGGCGATGGAGGATCCTGAGAATTTTGAAGCACTGGAGTTTGCAAAAAGGCACACAGGTCTTGAAGTAATTCCTTATTATTCCGATAAGGAAAGTATAATCCGAGCCCTGGGACAATATAAGAAGGGAATAAAAGAAGACTTCCAGAAAATTATTTCCGAAAATCTGAAAAAAGCTACTAAAGAGGAAGATTTGGCTAAAGCCGCCGAGGAAGTACCTATTGTCAGAATCCTTGACTCAATATTAAGTTATGCCATATCGGAAAAAGCATCTGACGTTCATATTGAGACTCAGGAAGACGAAGTTATAGTAAGGTTCAGAATTGATGGCATCTTACGGGATATCGTAAAACTTAGCCGCGGAGTCGAAGCGGCTCTCGTTGCTAGGATAAAAATTCTTTCCAATCTGAAAATTGACGAACACAGGGTTCCCCAGGACGGTCGTCATAAATTCAGCATGGAGGATCAGATTGTCTCTTTGAGAATTTCAATAATTCCCGGTTTTTACGGAGAAAATGTGGTCATGAGGCTTCTCAGGGAAGGCAATAGACCGCAAAGTTTGGAGGAGTTGGGTCTAACCGGTCGGGGACTCGAAATACTTCGGGAAAATATCACAAAACCCCATGGCATGATACTTGTAACCGGTCCGACTGGTTCGGGTAAAACTACAACTTTATATTCCGTACTTAACATCTTAAATACGATTGAAGTGAAAATTTGTACGATTGAGGACCCCATCGAGTATGCTATGGCAAGAGTTACACAAATTCAGGTTAATCCTAAAACCGGAGTGGAATTTTCTGCAGGACTTAGAGCTCTTATGCGCCATGATCCGGATATAATTATGGTAGGTGAAATCCGTGACCAGGAAACCGCCGAGATTGCTATCCATTCCGCATTAACCGGTCACTTGGTTTTAACAACGCTTCATACAAACACTGCTGCCGGTGCTATTCCCCGTTTTATCGATATGGGAGTTGAAGATTTTTTACTTGCTTCAACGTTAAATGTGGTCATGGCTCAAAGGTTACTTCGCAAAATATGCAGTAATTGTATTACGAAATATTCTCCGCCTGACGTTGTTGTAAAAAAGCTTTCTAAGGATCTCGGAATCAGTCTTGAAGGACAAAAATTTTATAAGGGTCAGGGATGCGAGGAGTGTAATCATAAAGGTTACAGGGGAAGAATTGGTATTTACGAGGTTATGGAAGTTAGCGAAAAATTGCGTAATTTGATAACCCAAAGAGCAACAAGCGAAATATTGCAGAAGGAAGCCGTCAGCGAAGGAATGATAACAATGCTTCAGGACGGACTTGACAAAGTCTCATCCGGTTTAACAACTATTGAAGAGGTGATTAGAGTAGTAAGAGAGAATTAATATTTTTTTTGTATTATTTTCTTTGTCAGTATTTCTTTTTTTAAAAGAAATACTGAGATAAATTATGCCTTTATATAAATACAAAGCAAAAGATAAAGAGGAAAAGATAATTGAGGATGTAATTCAGGCGGCAAACCAAAAGGAAGCCGCTACATTTCTCAAATCCGAGGACTTCCAGATATTATCAATCAAAAATTTAAACCCCAAAGCGACTTCAATGTTCGGAGGCGGGATCGGGGTATCCGAAAAAGCTGCATTTTGCAGATTTATGGCTACAATGCTTCGGGCAGGTCTTCCCATGCCGGAGGCTCTTGATATTATCCGTCAGGAGACCCAAAGCAAAAAACTGCAACAAGTTTTATTTGATTCCGCATTTCATATTCAAAAAGGCGAGCCGCTGTCTTCCGTAATAGCAAAATATAAAACCGATTTTGATGCAGTATTTTTAACGATGATTAAAGCCGGTGAAGAATCCGGAACCTTGGAAAAATCTTTTGACTATCTTGCAAAGCAACTTTTGGCAACCTACGAACTATCACAAAAAGTAAAAAGTTCAATGATGTATCCGATGGTTATTATCGCAGCAATGATCGCAAATGCTTTTATCATGCTTGGTTTTGTTCTTCCAAAAATGAGCGATGTATTTTTGTCTCTTAATGCGGATTTACCCCCCGTTACACGCTTTGTCTTAAACGTGGGAGACACCGTGGGCGGAAATTTAGCATTAACAATAGGAGTTTTTTTCGGAATTATATTAATTGTAATAGCCCTTTTTCTTATTCGTTCTACCCGAACTTATATTTTTTCTTACCTTGTAAAGCTACCTGTGATTTCCAAAGTTATGGATCAACTTGACACGGCACGTTTTGCAAGAACTCTTTCTACTTTATTGAAAAGTGGCGTTCCAATAATGGTAGCTTTGGATGTGTCATCTGATGTTTTAAAGCAACCCCATCTTAAGCTCCAGGCAAAGGAATTCAGCGAAGGTGTTGCCAAAGGACAAGCCCTCTCCGATATAATCTTAAAACATAAGCGTTCTTTTCCGATAACGATGATTCAAACACTAAAAGCCGGTGAAAAAACCGGCAGTTTAGAAGTAGTCCTGGAAGAGCTCGCCACTTTTTATGAAATGGAAGTGGATTATGGATTAAAAAGGGCAACGGCACTACTCGAACCTTTACTCATGCTTGTTATAGGAATTGCGGTGGGAGCTATGGTGGTTTTATTGATCACTCCAATCTATAGTATTGTAGGAGGATTGGAAGGAAGTATCTAAATGGATTTGGAGGAAGTTGCAAAATTTAAGGAGAGTAATAAGATTGAACTTCCGTTGGTTTTTTATATTGTTTTGATTCTTTTAGCAGCATCCATCGGGCTTATTATTTTTGGGCTGGTTAGCCAAAAAAAAGAATTAGAAACGGTTTCCGAAAAAGCAGAAGCTTCGGTTGGAACAAAAGAAGCAAGCGACCAAGATATAGGTAAGTATTTTGAAGATATATCATTCGAAGATTCCTCACTGGATCAAGATCAATTTCTAAAAGATGATCCTTTTAGAGAAAAATGTGCAGCAACAGCGGGAGATGGTTTGCCGTCTGTTTCTTCAAACACGGTTTGTCTTCGTTAATTACTTTTAATTTCATTCCAGGAGATGAACTGGTATCCGCCGGTAGATGGAAAGTAAGGAGGAGGATCGCTATACAGAGTGGGATCATAGTTAAGAATAGATTTCGTAAACCCTGAGGCAGGATTTCCGCCACCTGAGCTGAAATTCCAATATGATCTCTGATTACTAATTAATGATCCGTAAAATTCAAATTCGTTTTTAATTTTATCGTGACCGACTGATCTACAACCTTGATAACCGTAGTGGTGTCTTATCGTTCTGCCGTTTTGGGCTAAAAGCGCACCATTTATTTTAAAGTAGTCGGGGACATCCCGTCCGAAGACAATATCTTTTTCCGAAATTAATCCCAATTTATTACTTCCGTCTTTATCAAGATAAGTAATATTTTGGGCTATCCATATTGTCGGATTGGATGACCCCAGCGGATATACTGCTGCAATGACACTGACTTCACCCTTCACGACTCCTTCCACCCAAACATTATTCTCCGCAAATATAATATTTTTATCTGCTAAGCTATAAGTTCCCGCTGCAACTTCGTTAGTGATCTCCTGGGCGAGATTTTCGCAACCATATTCCAAAGAATATCCTTTTATCGTATTTACTCCCGTGACTTCATAGACGGAGACAGTGCCGTCGTCTGCAAAGGTAAGATGATACCCCTGATTAGCCGATGGACCAAGATAGATACCGCTTGATCCTTGGGAAGCGGTCCTCATTTCATTGAAGTCGACTTTAATGCTGTCAAAATCGATTGGGGTTACCCCCCAGCTCCAAAGTTCGTCCAGCTCCCCATTGCCCCAGACACCGTCTTTCGTGGGATAGACACCATCCTTGTCGGGTTTGCAACCGCTTTCTTCTCCGCAGGTATAAGTTACTTTAGAGCTTTCGATTGTTGATGTATTGTGTCCGTCCTGCCTTATTCCTCCATTGGAAAATACTGGACCGTTAATAGTTACATCATCGCCGAACCAGACGTTGGAATTATGAAGAAATGCAAAACGGGTTAATGAGATTTGACCGTATTTTATTTGTAATTTTCTTTTTACTTTAGGGTACTGATTTGTCCAACCCGTTGATGTTATCGTAACAACAGGGTTAGATTCGGTAGGTGGATCAATTACCAAGGAGTATTTTCCGATGGACGATCCCTGAGGATCGACATAGTCGTGTTCATATGGACCTGGCGCTCCTCCTGTTCCGTCTGTAAAGTCCAGGGGATCCGAGTCTAAATGCCAACGGTAATAATTTATACCCGCTTCCGCTATTTGGAGCGCGCGGTCTGACGCCACTTGTCTATGGGAATAGTCGAATTGCAGACTCAATATAAATAAAAGTCCGTATATAATAATGATAAAAGCGCTGGCAATAATAAGTAGCGCTGGGGTTATTGTCCCTCTTTGTTTTTCTAAAATCATTTTAGTTATCTTGTAACATTCGAACTCTGGTATCCGATTCTAAGACATAATCAAAGTCGGAGTTATTCGGATTAGGATTTGACTTTAATATTAATTTCACATACCTGGTATCTGCAATTCTGTCGATTTGTAGTAAAGGATTATTAACCGTATCCTGCGGCCAGCCTGAATTGTAATAATAAAAAACCGGATTAGCTCCGTTTCTTATTATATCGGAAATTACTTTTACATCCTCGGTGGCTGGATCATAAACTGCAGGATCGCCGACAGGTTCAATAATTCCTTTTACGAATTGGCTCCCAGTCAAGGTATACCTTAGTCTTTCTATGTGGCTATCGAAATCGTAATCGGAATAAAAGATAATCTCAAAATCCTGAAGTGATTCTAATGAGTATCCACCGTTACCGCTTGGTTGGGCGTTTCTCAGCTCCCGGATAAGTGTTGACATTGCGGTATTTGAACTTTCGATTGCGAAGTAATTGGACCAAGCGGTGACTTGGTTTCTGCTTAAAATATACTGAAGACCTAGAAATCCTGCAGCGAGGATGACCATAATTGCAGCCGAAACTAGTATCTCAATTAAGGTAAAACCTGACCCACTTCGCTCGTAATTTTCACAGCGAAGCTGGTTATTTATTTTCAATTTACAATTTACACTTTTTTTCATTTTTATTCAAACTTCGCGATCCGCCGACTGGCGGAGAAGCGAAGCAGTGAACAAACTGTCTAGAACGAATGTTCTAGAATACTGCAGACTTTGGTCTGCAGTAGTTTATTCGGGGGTGAGAACCACCTCCCCCACCGTATAACCGGTAACGTCAAAATTACCATTAAAATTCAGATATCCTGAGGCGGTTGCCTCGATTTGGTATGTCGTTTCCCCAAGATTTGAAAAGAAAGCCTGACCGAAATCTGGATTTCCTGACTCGCCGCTTACAAGGGTCTGGTCAAATCCGACACCGTCGTAAAGTCTGGCCGATGCCGAAGCAATAAGACTTTGAGAAGGTTCTCTGATGATTGTCAGAAGACTATGGCTTGTATGAGGTTCGACGGCAAAAGTAAGATCTATAGTTCCACCCGGAATTAAAGACACCGGCAACAGGGGTTCTGTGCCTGATATATCCCAGGATGTTGCGGTAGGCATGATTACCTGGTATGTATCCCACTCCGCATTGGGAAGATTAAAGTTTCCGCCCGAATCAGTAGTGTAGTTAGTATCAAGCTTATAAACGTATTGACCTAATGTATTGGTTCCGATAATTTTGTTTCCTCGCAGGCGGAAGGGGACCGATCCTTTTACTGCAAAATTATTTTCCCGGCTATCGACCGAGGCAATGTTTATTATCCCTACCAGGTCAATCTGAAAACTAACTTGGGTGACTTCGCCGTCCAATAAACTCGCGTGGGGTTTGATTGGATTTGTAACCTCGCTGGTTGAGTAAGTTCGATCGGTACTAAACCCTGATTTTGTAACCGTAATTTGGTAGCAACTATTACAAGGCTCTGCTCCGGGAAGTGTCACTTTACCGTCATTCCCTGTGGTTTGAGTCACATTTACAGGAGGGGTTAAGGAAGGGGCGGTAATTGTAACTTCGGCTTGAGATACGGCTTGACCGTTAGCATTAAATACCAGAATTACCAAAGTTCCACCTGTTGTTGATCCCGAAGCCTGCTGGGAAGTTATATCCGTGATTAAAACAATCGGATTTTTTCTTGAAGCCGCCAACCCCTCCCATGAAACTTCCACCCTCATCCTTTTGTAGTCTTCCGGGTCCGTGTCATTTGGGGCTGTCAAATCAAAATCATCATCTACAAAGATGATGCTTGTTTTGACTAAAAAATTAAGACCGTTCCTTTGAATATTTTCTTCTTCCGCTAGAATTCCGTTCGGTATGCCTCCGACAGTTCCAATTTGGTCATAAGGTAAATTTCTTGCCAATTCGATTTTCTCTTGGGCTAAATGTCTTGCGGTAATCCTGGATCGGTTAAAGTTTACTAGATCAAAGGATGAAGCAACTAGCGTAAAAATCGCCCGTGTAAGAATCGCAAAAACAGCAATAGAAATAAGGATGCTAAGAAGTACTTGGCCACTTTTGAGATTTCTATCTTTGGACAGGACCTGAAACATAATCAGTTGATATTAAGTATAAACTACTCTGGCCTAAAGGCCAGAGTAGTTTCGCCTCTTAGGCTTAACAAGTTTGTTGCATTCGCTTCACCCCCCAACCTAAAGACCGGACACTCGCAAATGCAATAGAAAAAGCAATTATTTAGTAGCACCTAATATTAATTTGGTTGATATCACGCGATGCATTTGCAATAATGGATTGATAATCTAAAATTTCCTGCCATGTTTAATCAAACTTTTGTATCACTTTACTTTCTTTCCAATAAACTTTCTGTAATTCAGCTTGACTCCAAGAAGAAAAAGGTTCAGAAATATGCTTCTTTGGACCTCCCTCAAGGACTGATTAAAGGAGGTGTGGTCGATGATAAGTTAGCTTTAGCCAATATATTAAAAGGTGCATGGTCCAAGATTCATTTGAAGGAAAAAACTGCGGGCATCATACTTCCTGAATTTTCGACATTTACTAAAATGTTAACTATTCCGAAACTTCAGCTATCCGAGTTAGATGAGGCCGTTCGTTGGCAAGCACAAGAATATCTTCCATCTCCCTTGACCGAGATGATTATGGATTGGAAGATAGTGAATAATAAGGATAAAGAGTACGAAATTCTCATCGTCGCAATAGATAAAAAAACACTATTCGACTATGTAGAAGCAGTTGAAAAAGCAGATCTTTTTCCTCTAGCAGTTGTAATCCCATCTTTGTGTTTATCGAGATTAACTTCCTCCGACAACAAAGAAAATTGCCTAATTATCTATAAAAA
Organism: Candidatus Woesebacteria bacterium RIFCSPLOWO2_01_FULL_39_61; assembly: GCA_001793155.1. Lineage (GTDB taxonomy): Bacteria > Patescibacteriota > Microgenomatia > UBA8517 > UBA8517 > WO2-FULL-39-9. The sequence goes on along the minus strand of MGHI01000026.1, from coordinate 49,274 downwards.
TTACGGCGAGTCAATTATAATTTTGGCTCAAGGAGACAAAATTTTCGGTACCTCGGTTCTAAGAAACCAGGATGTAAAATCCGTTGTTGCTACAGCGGTAAAGATGATATCTCACTATAAAGAGTTTAACGCGGATAAAGTTTTTATTGGTGGAACAGAGACAGACGAAACGCTTCAAAGGGAGCTTCAAAAAATTATTAATAAAGAAATAAGTTTTCTTAAACCCAAAATTAGCGGACTATCAGACACTCAGTTGCAGGAGTATTTGATTCCTATCTCCATGCAACTTAAGGATTTGAGCGAGCCGTCTGACCCCTTTACAATAAACCTTTTACCGAATTTATTGGTAGAAAAATATAAAAAAGCACGCCTTAAACTCCAGATTTGGAGTTTAACTCTGACAGTTACTTTATTTGTTTGGATTTCCTTTTTAATTACATTAGGGGCATACCTTTTGATGGTGCAACAGGTAAGCGACTTAAAAGATAGTAAAACGAGAGGCGGTAGTTTGATGGTCGAAAGGCAGGAAGCAATTAAGGATGTTAAATACATAAATGAATTTGCAGAAAAGATACTTAAGATTAAAAAAATTACAACTCCTCCCCAAAAAGTCCTGAACGATATTAACGGCGCCAAGCCTGCTGGGATAACGATATCCATTTATAAATTAGATTTGGATATAGGTAAGATCGACTTGGGTGGTGTTGCGGCAACTCGTGCTGACCTTCTCCAATTTAAGGATAACTTAGAAACTAATCCAAACGTTGGATCCGTAATTATTCCCATTTCAAGTTTTGAATCAGAGGTAAATCAGGAATTCAAGTTATCTTTTGACTTTTTACCGATAACAGAAAACATACCGGCAAAGAAATAAACCAGCCTATTTTCTAAAATGATTAAAAAACCTAGCTCAGAGATCAATAAAGAATTGTCGACGGCAAGTGAGGAAATCAAAAAACCGGAAGTGGGAAAGTATTTAACTGAAATGAAGGAACTGCCTCCGGAAACGGTTGAGGAATCTAAACCGGCACGGAAGCCAGAACCTAAACCTACTGTAAATCAATCCCCCGTTCCTGTAGACAAAGAGAATAAACTCCCAGCAAAAGAAGAAAGAAAGAAAGATGCAGAGCCTGAGGTGAAAGGTAAAGATTTAGAAACAAGCCCAGAGGTATTTGAAGGTGGAGAAAAATCTAAATTACCCTTTACCTCAAAGGATGTAATTTTAGGGGTTATAAATTTAATAACCATAGTATTTTTGATTATTATATTGACCAGGTTCCCCCAAAAAGCTCAAGATCTCAAAGGCTTAAGAAATCAAAGTTTGATTGAAGGACCACAAGCTACTTTAGAAACTTCAGAAATTGAATTGAGCAAGAATAAAGCCGATACTCTAAAAGGATTATTTTTGGACGAATCGGGAGTCGTTAACTTTGTCAATGAAGTGGAAAAAATCAGAGCTAAAGGTCGAAGTATAGTGAAGGTAACCTTTACCAGTCAGAAAGCAATTCAGGACAGGACAGATAACTTTGGTGTGCCAATAGTTATCGAGATGAAAGGATCATGGGAAGCGATAGGCCAGGATTTGGAAGATCTTGAAAAACTTCCTTTTCTCTATAGATCCGCGGTAATCGAAGTTAAAACGGATTCTGAGGATCCGTCTGTGATAGACTTTAAATACGGAGTATTTTTGTATGTCGTCGATAGATTGGGGCAAACTAGATAAATTTTATTTGGTTCTGACACTTGTTTTGGTCTTAATGTCGGTACTTGTCATTATGTCCTTTAGGACAGTTTTTTCGTCGTATATAACTGCATACGAGATAGATCAGAGCGCACTGGAATCCGGATCGAAAATCAATAAGGATAAATTAGACGAGGCTTACAGCTGGGTTTTTAACCGACAAAGCACACCCCTTGTTATTAATTAGTGATGAAAACAAAAATTATTGAAGGTTTTACACTTTTTGAACTGCTTTTGGTTATTGCTATTATAGGTATTTTATCGACAGTCCTTGTTGTAGTTATTAATCCGGGAAGGCAATTGGCCAAAGCCAGAGATACTCAAAGAGAAACCGACATTCTCGCGATTTTGGGTGCAATCTATCAATACACCTCGGAGCATAGCGGTGATTTACCGGATACGGACGGAGATCCCCTGACCAGTAACTTTCCGACGTCATTAACCTGTATTGGATCGAGTTTTGGGTGTTTTGATCTGGCCAGTGCAGGAGAGACGGGCGAAACAATAGTTCCCGAATATATGGCCGAAATTCCTACAGATCCGAAAACAAAGACTAGCGAGGATTATCTCATTATGGTAGACGCAAATGGAAGATTAGTAGCCTCAGCTTCGGGCGAAACAAGAACGGTTACCTTCACGAAATAAAAAATTGAGGACTTCGGAGAAAAAATAAAAAAAATTCGGTGGGCTCTATCTTTTTTGTATACCTTAAGAATGTCGCTGAGACATTATATGGTCTACAAGGATAGAACCCACCCTTTCTCTACAAGTTAGATTGTGTGTGATTTATTTACTTTTGAACTACGACGCTGTCGAGAACTTTTCCGGAAAAGCCGTTCTTCGATCCGTCCCAGTAAAGTCCCGGGCCGTAAGTACAGGCAGTGGTTGATCCCAAAGAACTGGGTGTACAGATAAAAATATCCGCTCCGTCGCCACTTAAGCCGCTAACGCTAAAGGATCCTACCGTAGTTAGGTAGATTTGTCCGGTGACTGGGTCAATCCAGATGCCGTTGATATCCTCGTAAGAGGATTCATTCAAGCCGACGTCTGATCCGTCAAAGTACCAAGCCCAGGTTCCTGCGGTGTTTGCTCCCAAACTGGTTGGCGTAAAGACGATTAAGTCTTCGTCGTTACCGGAAACACCAGTGACGCTTACGTAGCCTAAGGTGCTGACTACGAGTTTACCGTGGGGAGTAAAGCCGATTGCATCAATATCCTCGTCGCTTGTTGTAAGACCAACGTCTGATCCGTCAAAGTACCATTCAAAAGTACCCGCGGTGGTAGATCCGAGCGAGGTTGGGGTAAAGCGGACGATGTCGGCATAATAGACAGTTCCCAAAGGACTGACACTTATGCTCGAATCAAAGCTCATCAGGAAGGTCCCATCTGGTAACGCAAAGAAGGCGTCAATATCCGTATAGGAAAGTCCTATATCCGATCCGTCGATGAACATTGCGTAGCTACCCTGCTCGCGGTTATAGGTTAGGATGTCCTCGTCAGCTGTCGCAATTCCACCGACAGTTCCGCCGCCCATCGAGCTAACATAGATAATGTTAGGTACAGGTTGCTCGACAGCGATAAGCGGTAGAGGATAGGTCGACGGGGGGAAACCGGCAGCCTGCTGGGCACTCAAACTCGTACCGGCGCTCAAACTCAGGTTGTTGGCAAATATTCCACCAGAGAGTGTTGAGTTGGTAAACGGACCGCTTACACTTGAGTACGGAGCGTAAATAACCCCGTTATAGACGGCTCCTCCCGACTCGGTTACATATCCTCGGCGAGCGTAGTAAAGGATTCCATTAGTAGTATCCCAGGCTGATAGATGCGAATTGGTGCTTCTATCGTAAATTACTCCTTCACTGATAATCGTGAGATTTCCAGTTGAACCCGTAGTTTCCAGAGTAATGTCGCCGTCTACATACCAACATTCGTTGTAAGTTCGAGATGTGGAACGGTCAATGATCGGTCCTGGTATGAACGTGCAGACATCTCTGTAGAAACTTAAAGGATAGAGCGGTAAAGTTTCCACTTGACTTGATTGAACCAGGTTATCGATGGTGAAAGACACATTACCCGATTGGGTAAACTGGCCTAAGTACTCAAGGGTTTGCAGGTGGACTGTATTGTTATTAGTAAAACCCGCATTCCCATTTGTGTGGGCCACTCCCAAAGTCTGGAGGGTGGTTGCGCTGTTACTTGTCAGCGAATTCGTCAAGATGACAAAGCGCTTGATGTCGATAACCCCGGAGGGTTTTGCATCTTCAACGTTTCCGGCAATGTCAACACTTCGGAAAAGATACTCGTAGACGCCGTTATCACTTAAGGTGAAAACTCCACCATAAAGGTTCCAGGTGTTGCCGTTGTCGAACGAGTATTCCGTGTAGTCCGGTCCGGATAAGTTATCCGTTGCCGAACATGTGTTGTCAACGGGGCTGCGGAAAATTCCGAGCATGTCGCGAGAACCTAAAACTTCACAGGTGGTTTCCGGAGGTGTCCAGTCAATCTTAACTGGGACGGATTTTGTGGATTCTACATTACCACTCGAGTCTTCTGACCAGAATTCTACAGCGTAGATTCCTTCTACATCGAGAGAGAAGCTTGTTCCCTCAGTGATGTTTCCGCCATTAATACGGTAGTAAGTATGTGCCACATCAAATTCATCATAGGCAGAGAGAACAACCGTAACCGGCGAAACATACCAGTTATTATTGCCCTCAGTTCCTATAAAGGAAGCAGAAGTTTCAGGAGAAGTAATATCGCCTCCGCCGCCTATTCCGTAGCCAGTGCTTATTTCGTAAGCCTGCACTCTGCTACCTTGATTCTGGGGACACGCTTCGGTTACGACCCTTAGACGGGAGACCATGTTGTAGCCAGTACTAACTAACTCTCCGCCACCGACATTTTGCTTGTCGTAATCTGAATCCCAACCTATCATATCAGTTGTTGTGAAGTTATAGTTGTCTGTATCCAGATTCCACATATCCTTTTCATGGCAGTGCTTCAAGGATTCGCTGTCTGTGTGGGCGTAGAGCCAGAAATGCAGATTTGGTCGTGCAGAAATAGATCGCAAACGATCATTGACATTATTCTGTGCCAAGTTGAAATTTGTCCCGTCAGATAGGGAACCAAAAACAACGTTGCCCTGGCAGTTCGGAGCGTCAAATCCCCATACACCGGGACGCCCTTGGTTGTAAAACTCGGCACAATTATTGGCTGGAGAACCGCCATTTGGGAGTGGTGATGCATGAGCTGTCCCATCGATCGCACCACCTTGATTACAGTAGTCGCTAGAATCGATCCAGTTAATTCCTGGTAGCTCATCACGAACATCGTCCGCGTCTTGAATAGCGGTACCGCCGCCTGGTTTTTGAACATGGTAGTGTAGATGTGCAGGACCTTTTCCTGTCTCACCAGATAGAGCTACAAGATCACCTTGGTTGACACGCCCACTCGTTACATAGAACTTTGAGAGATGAGCCAAGTAATGTTCCCGTTCGCTACTTTCTCTAATACGCATTAGTAGACCGTAACCGGCTGTATAAGCAGCATAGACGACGTCTCCCGAAACAGGAGCGTAAACAGGAGTTCCAGTTCTCATTCCGAAATCAACCGCAAACCTAGCATTACGGGTGTGCTCGATGTGAGTTCCAGCTGCGCCCTGTCCATCTTGGCAAGCATCTGTAATTGGAACTCTGTTTTGGCTAAAAGAACCATTTGCTGGGTTGTAGCTATAAAGTGGTGGAAAAGGCAGACGGATAGTCTGAGCTGCCTGCACTCTGTTGGTGTCGTGCGGAAAGAAAAGCAGTATCAACACCATCGAAATTACAACGTGCGTGACTTTCTTAAACATCGAAGTTCTCCTTTTGTATCTAGAACTCTGGTTGGTGAAATCTTGATTCTCGTTACTCCCTGAAATATTCAGTTGTAAGTTTTGGATCTTACCTTTTCTGTCCACAGCACACCTCCATTTGGTTTGTGAACATTTTTTCAACACACAATCTTTACTTGTTAAAGAGCTTTATGGACTTATTTAGCCCATACGTAAATATCTTTAGATAAGACACTTACGCATAGGCTGATTATATCGCCAGTTAATTGGAGACCGTTATTCTCAGTCTTCGGTATTTACCCATCCGATGATTTTCTTCCCTTCAAGAAGTGGGTCTAAGTTACTTTTTAATTCACCATCATTTATCACTAGTATAGTATAGAAATTATGACGGATATCCTTTTCATCGGGGCGAGAATCGTTAAGTAGCATATAACTTCCAGTTGGCGAGAGGGTTAATGGACTGAAGTAATTGCTTCCACCTGAAGGTAGTTCGAATTCAAGGATTGTTTTAAGCTTTCCACTCTCAAGGTTATATTCATATATAAAATTTCTTGAATTACTGATCCCATCTCCCGCATTAATTACACCATTTTGCACGTAATACAATTTATTGTCGTCGTTAGATAAAATTACGCCATCCCAAGGAGATAGTGAAGAGTTAACAAGTTCGTTAAGTGCGAAACTTTCCCTACTAGCATCTGGAAATAATTTATACACCTCTGTCCAAGATGTCGAGCGATCGTTGTGGTTTACAATTACTAGATATCCGGCCTGTGTGTTTAAAAAGTAAATTTCATTAGAAACACATTCCTCATCGCCGCAGGCATTCATAAAAGTGTCCTTACTTTTAAGTTTAGTTGATCTTTTTTCAGAGAATACTTCCCAAAGAGTAGTTGTGCTGAAGCCTTCGCCTTTAGCTCCAGTTATAGCAAGAATCTTTTTATTTGAATATAAAGGACTTAATGATGGTGGTCTAAAGTCTTTGCTCTCTTCGTAATTAGGTAATAAGTTTTTCTTGATAGATACTTTTTGTTTACCTTCTAAATCATAAAGTTCAACTTGATTTTCATTATCAATCCAAAAACTGTCTGAGTACCTTTGCAATAACTTTGCCTGCTGAGTATTGGGAATTAAGATTCTTCTTTTATTTAAAATATCCACAATGCCAACCCCCTCATTTTCCGATAAATAAACCAAAGTTTTCCCATTCGGAAGTAAATAAACAGGTGTATCTTTCTTAAAAGAAAAAACGTTTTCTAGCTCCTTTGTTGCTCCATTCGGAGATAAAAGTGTCAAAACACAATCGGTAGTTTCTGTGCAATTTCCTGTTAGGATTGCTTCGTTGACTACTTGAAGAGGAAATTCCTGTCTCTGCTCGCCCCTACCAAATCTAAAAATGACCAGCCCCCCAAATACAAATACAGTTAGAATAACCAATAAAAAAAATTTCTTCTTGTAGAGTATTTTTGACTTCGTATTTTCTGTTTTTTTCATAATCTGCTTCATATTATATATTATTATGTAACTATGCTTCCCATTCGTAAGAGGGTTATCAGTACTTCAGATGTCAAGATTGTTAGAAAAACCAAATCTTGAACCTTCTTCTAAAGACTATCATTTTATTCTCTCCTTGCCGCTTTGCGGCGTAAGAATGGAAAACTGACCGTAGTGTTTTCTTGCCCCCTGAAGTATTCAGTTGTAATTGACTACCTGGTTTTGCGTTCACAGCAAACCCCCTTTTGGTTTGTGAACTTTAGATTTATTCTTTTCTTACTGCTTACTTCCAACTTCTTACAACTTATTTACACACAATCTTCACTTGTTAAAGAGCTTATGGGTTTTTGCCCATACAACAATATTTATAAGAAGAATGCTGTTGTATAGGTAAAAATGAGGGGAAAGGAGAGTTTACCTAAAAATATTACTTTTCTATCACTTGAATATTTTTGATGATGTTTTCCATTTCTTGGACTATCTCGGGATCGTAATTTTTACCGTCTTCAATTTTCGTACTGTAATTTATATAACCAATTTGTGTGCCGAAATGCCATGGCGAATCAGTGTACGGATCTTTAGTAATTACTTTTCTGCATAGATTGAAAAAAACATCATTGTAACGTGCTTCATATCTTTTGCCTATTCTATAAGTTCCAAAGCTTGTTTCAATATTTTTATAGTTGTCCATCCGGACATATCCGAATTCACCGATACTTTCATGTTCAGGGAAGATACAATTTCCACCTTCTCCATACTCGCTTATAATTATCATCGAGTTATCTTTTTTGAAAGAAATGTAGAACCCACTATCAGTATTTTCTTTTTCAATGCTCCAACCTTCCGGTAGATGTAATGTAAATGCTCTCTTTTTATTATCTACTCCAGTAACTGCAGGACTCTTGTAAATTCGTGTTTCAGTATAAAAGTTGGGCGATTCTGGGTCATTTTTATTCACCTGAACATTTTCTTCAACTGAAAGTGATTTTTGTGCTGATGAAATTTCTGGTTTATTTTTTAACGAACCAAGGTCTTGTGTGATTACGACAGAAAGTACAATCACAACCACAGCTGCAAGAAAAGTCAGAAAGTATTTTTTATCGAAAAGTTTTATATTCATATACCCATAATATCACGAAGGTTGATACAAATAGTGTGCAGGCTCTTCAACTTATTATTATTTATTTGTCAAAGAGCGAATAATGGTTCAATTTCTTAAAACAACCGTAAAATCTTCGCGGTTTTCTTAAAAAATCGATTTATTTGTTTAAAGTACTAATCAATTGCAATAATTTGATATTTTGTTTTTCCGATTGGCGTTTTTACCCAAACTTTTTCTTTTGCCCTTTTGTTTAAAAGTGCTTTTCCCAAGGGCGCTTCGATTGAAATCTTTCCTTGGGTAATATTTATTTCGTCAGAACGCACAAGTTTAAAAATATATTCAGTGTTATTTACCCTAACAGTTACCTTTGAGTAGAGGATAACCGGCCTACTCTTCATTTTCCAAAAATAACATATACAATAAATCATGTCAAGTAATTGACTCACTTAATATAGTTTAATGGTTGATAAATCAAATAGCATTTGATAAAATAATTTGATTGATGGATTTGCATATCTAATTTTCGATTAAGATCATGTCAGCAACACTCGGAGGTTATATTAAGGATTTAAGGCTTCAGAAAAACATCTCTCAATTGGAGATCGCATTTGCATTGGGATGGAAGGAACCCTCGCGCCTTTCCCGGATAGAACAAGGCAAGGTCGGAAATCCCCCAAGAGAGCTAATCGATAAATTGATTGACGCAATGACCTTGTCCGAGGAAGAAAAAAACCAATTACTGGTTATAGGAAATTATTTACCGACTGCTGAAGACATAAAAGAGGCCCGAAAAAAGATTGATCCGATAGTTAACAACTGGGAATTTCCAGCATCATCGCTTGACTACACCTGGAGAATTATTTCTGCAAATCAGAAGCTTTATAAGGCATTAAATGTTTCTTTAAAAGAACAGGAAGGAATAGAAAAATATTTTCCTCATACAATTGATATTATTTTTGATCCTGACTTTTCGCAAAACAAAACACAAAATATTACGGAAAGCAAGGAACGAAGGGAGTTTATGGTTAAAACACTTATGCAATTTCAACATGCGCAACGTCAAAGGACCAACGAACACTGGTATCAGCAGTTAATTAAACACATGATGGGTAATTCTGTATTTCACGATGTATGGCTAGAGGTACGAAAGAAAATGACTGAAAGACCTCTTATTGCTGATTTTGCAAAAAAAACAATCAAGGCGAAGGAAGGAAAAAAATTAAATTTTTATTTCTTTTTGACACAATTATTCAACGATCCGCGTTTTTATATTGAGTTATATGTTCCCAAAGATATAGAAACTTATAAGTATTTTCAAGGAAAGAAATAATTTTCTTTAAGCCTTGAGACTTCTTTAATTCTTACTCGCATTTTTGGCGGTTTATTGCTAAAATTACCTTCTAAATAGAGTGGAAATTATTTTTTTTACACCTTTTGTTTTTTTCGGATTAACTTCCGAGTTATAACCGCCGACGTTGGCGGTTTTTTTTATTATTATGACGCTCGAAATTGATAGGCATCTAGGAAGGCCCGTTTCGCCTGATGAAATTTTAGACCAGTTGTCATCTACAGGCCAGAAAACTTTAACATTAGCAGATGTCCGATCAATGTACGAAAGGTTTAAAGAGAAATACGAAGGAACTGATCTTTTCGTTTTACTTGATAGATTAATTTCCCCTGTATTGGAAAAAGAAGTCACTTTGACTTCGTCGAAAGTCAATTTGAAAGCTGTTGATCGGACGTCTTCCTTGGGTGAACAATCTGCTGACGTAGTTAACTTTGCCTATAACTCCAGGTATGTAAAAAATGGCGGGGAAGTTATTGATATGGCCACCGATAGCTTTGATTTTCAGGGAAATTCAAAAATTATTCTTGCAGAATATCAGCTTGGTGAAGAAAGTGTTGTGCTTGCAACTTTCAGAGTAGTGCACGGTGAAGATTTGGATATTTTCAGATTATTTGAAAACGTGGATCCGTATAAATGGCCGCATGTAGCCGAGATTCCGACAAACGGTGTCACTGCAAATCAGCCTGGTGAACTTGCAAGGTTTAGTTTACATCCTGTTTTTGATTTTATTGGTGGGAATGAAAATAGTGACCTGCGTAACAAGGCAAGAGAATTTAAAGGAGAGTTACTTAGAAAAATGTGGCCGGAAGGAATGACTCTCTTGAGAAATCGTGGGGTAACCCATCCCTATTTTATTCTTGCTCCCCATGTTGAAGATTTTGTTGTGTCATCCGGAATTAACCCTGTTGAAATACAGGGGGTTGTGCCCAGTGAAAGTGAGTATGCTACTGGAATAAGAAATAAATTTAAAGAATATTGGTTTCCTAAGGGAGATCCTTCCCAGCAACCCAGAGTTTATCTTGCTCCCTGGACCGTTTCTGACTAATTATGTCTATAGTTGAAAGTGGAACCGAGCTTGCCCCAAGTTTAGAGAATCCTTATTTAAACTATTCCGCCAAGCCTTTCATTTTAGGTTCGGTTAATGAAGCTGTTGATTCAGATAAAGTGAGATGGACTCGAACCGGTAATGCGATTATCACTCTTCCGGCTGGTGAACAGATAAAAATATCTCCAGATAGACAACTTGATCGTATAGAGCCGACGATTAATGCTCTCTTGGGAAATCTTACACCGGGATCCTCATATGAAGAGGTATTTAATAGCGAGAAAGACAAGTACGAGGAAGCTTTAATAGAGAGTGGAGGTGAAATTCGTAGACTTAGATATGGGGAGCTTGTTTACTATCCTGAAAGAAACGACTTGGTTTGGTTTGCGCCAAGAGACTTAAAACTGTTAGCCTGGCTGGCAAGAAATGAAATTCAACTCAAAGATCCCGAACAAAATATTTCTTGGGAAAAACAAAGAGAACTTTTAGGAAATCAGGTTATCGGTGTTGTAGGAGGCAGTGTCGGAATGAATATTTTTGAAAGAACACGGGATGTGCTTTTACCTTCCTGGATGAAAGTAGCCGATCCGGATGTTTTTGATGACGCGAATAGAAATAGGGTCCGATTTGGTTATGCGGATTTAAATCAGAACAAAGCGGAGGTCGCTGCAAAACAAATTCACGCCACGGATCCGTGGCTTCCTGTATCCGTCTATTCAGTTGGAGTTTATCCAAAAAACATATCAGATTTTATGTTAGGTAACGAAAGTCTGGGTGAACCGCCAGTAACCATGGCAGTTGAGGTGTGTGATGATCCCGACAGAAAAATTGATGTAGGAAAAATATGCAAAGAGAGTGGAATACCCCTATGGCGACTAACCGATTTTGGTAAAACATTCCAGGTTGAATATTTTCCGTATGATAGGATATCTGATTTTCCTTTGGCAATTGGTATGAGCGATGGACAGCTCTTAGCAGCAAGGGACGCATGGAAAAATAATCCCGCAAATAGAGAGTTATTCTTCGATTTTGCATTTTCGCTGGTGGGCAATCACTGGAAAAATGATCCCGAGTTCGCTGATTTTATAAATCAAAGAAATCGAACTCCTTTTACAAAGGGAATTCCCCAGACTTCCATAGCGTCCGAAGGAGGCGCCAGTCACACTGCTTTGCACATGGCTTCGGTTCTATTAGGATGGGAACAGCCAAACAGACACTTCGTGGATCTTCGCTCAGGCACTCAAATTACAGAATATCAAAGAAAGTATTTTGATACGTGGGTTTTAACAAGAGATACTCAAAGACCCTTTGAAGGTACCATGACACATGAGGCGATTTTGGTAGACTCGGATTTTCGAGTCGAATTAACACATATTGACCGGTCCGGAAATGTATATAGGGAACTGTATGACGATGAAAAGGGGGAAACCGCGATTCAAACATCTGGTCATCACACAGAAACCACTAAAAGATGATTTGTTCTCGGGGAGATTTAGGCCAGGTATCCTTTTCTGGCAGTCCAACACAAGCTAACACCGTCGGTTGTTTTGACTTTTCACCCAATATTTTTTTTAATCCCAGGTTATGTAAAGGACTTTCGATCATACCCGCCATAATACGTACTCCTAATCCGTTGGCTTGTGCATAAAGCCATAATTTTTCGAGAGCAACACCCGATCGAACAAAATATTGAGGTTTCTTTTCGTCAGCCAATATTACTAGGACTGCGGATGATTTTATTACACCTTCCTGGTCAGATCTTGGAAATCCGGCAGCAAAATGACCAGGCATCTGCGCAGATGAGCTAAGCGCATCATGCACTTCTCGGGCTTCCTGGTCATTTAACCCAAACGTATTTCCCGGCATAACCTTTGTTTGAGTAGAATCGTTTACAACCAGATGGCTGGCTAATTCGTTTCGGAAGGCGGGAATTTTAAGTACCGCCATATCTGCCAACGCTTGGGCTTTACCTAAAAGATTTTTTCTTCCCTGATCACGTATTATCCGTAAGGTTACCCCTTCATTTTCGCTTATTTCTTCCATTTGTCGCAGTAAAGGTTCTGGTAAATCAAAACCTTCGACAAACGGTCCTCGATAGGCTCGTCTCATACGGAGGTATTCTAACACTTGGGGATTTTTCAGATGTCCTTTTTGGATGTCTCTCAAATCAAATACTACTGATGCAATGTCTTTTTTTTGATTTCGAGATTCTATCAACTTATAAGTTACCGGTATATCGTATGATCCCATAGCGAGAGATAAATTCGCGACAAAACATCCAATACCCACGTGTGTTTGTCTGCCTTCTTTGTCCGAAGCTGCTCCAATCTCACCAGGATCTGGCTGTATCAACAGGTGTCTTTCGTTTTCGTCTAATTGCACGATCCATGGCTGTTTATTGTGCGCGCTCGGTGCAAGGGTGGCCCAACCAACCAAATGTTTGGCAGTTTCTCTCCAAGTTTTCTCTTCGAAGTCTTTTAACGGTTCAATTTCCCAAGCTGAATAATTGTCAGAATTATACTGAATAGCATGAATCTCAACCGAAGGCCAAGCCCTTGATACTGTGCGTTTTTGTAGAAATTCACCGCCCATATTTTGAGATTCAAAATAGTCAAAATTATATTGCAAGTTTACTTTTGAGCAGTTTATTTTTCTGATTTAGGAGGTACAATGAAAATATGCTTCTTATTTTAACACTTATCGTTATTATAAGTAACCTACTTTTAGGCTTTACATCTTTTGTAAGTAACCGGAAAAGTGCAACTAACAAAATATTTTTTATCCTGACTATAATATTATCTTTCTGGGCTTTGAGTAATTACTTTTCTGTACAGAATTATCCGCTTTCAGTAGTTTTTATCTGGCTGAAGGTAATTATGATACTAACTGCTGCAATGTTTCCTACACTTTTTTTACTCTCAAAAGCGTTTCCATATGAACAACTTACCCTTTCAAAAAAAGTATTATTTGCAATTATAGTTTTTGTATTAACAATTCAAATATTAGTTGGTTTATCCTTTGTTTTTGTAAGTGTGGAAATTAAAAATGGTCTTGTTGCTCCGATTCCAGGTCCAGCCTTACCTCTTTTTGCGCTTAACGTCTTTTTATTTTTGGGTTTAACTATTTATACCCTCTACCGTAAATTCCGAGTCAGTGAAGGCAAAGAGAAATCTCAACTTAAATTCCTGATTGGCGGAATATCGGTAACTTTTATACTTGCAACGATCACGAATTTCGTGCTTGTTAATTTCTTTAATATAACTTCCTTAGTTCCATCCGGGCCACTATTTACCATTATTCTCGTTGCATCAGTAACCTATGCCATCGTTAAACACGAGCTTTTTAAGATTAAAATCTTAGCGGCACAAATTTTAACTACAGTGATTTGGGTAGTTTTATTTTCCAGAATATTTTTAGCCCGCTCCTTTTCGGAAGCTTTAGTTGATATTTTTACTTTTGCTATGGTTGTTCTTTTTGGGATTTTGTTGGTAAAGAGTGTGATGGATGAGGTCAAACAAAGACAGAAACTTGCGGAATTAACTGAGAGGCTTAAAGTCCTTGATGCTCAGAAAGATACATTTATTTCCATGGCTGCACATGAGCTTCGTGCGCCGATGACGGCTATAAAGGGGTACGTCTCGATGGTTATGGAGGGGGATACTGGAGACATTCCCGAAAAAGCCCGTGGTTTTTTGGCCGACGCCAATAATATTACCGACAGGCTGGTTAGGCTTGTTAATAACATGCTCAATGTTTCCAGGATTGAGGAAGGAAGAATGGTTTATCAAGTTGAAGTAGAGAATTTGTCGCAAGCAGCACGGGCGGTGTTTAGTCAGTTTGCTCCTGAGGCGCAGAGAAAGGGTCTAAAGTACGAGTTAGAAATTCCAAACGAAATTAAAGATAGAGTCAAAGTTGATCCTGACAGAATTCAGGAAGTAATAGGAAATTTTTTGAGTAATGCCATAAAGTATACCGACCAAGGGTCGGTTATTCTCCGACTTTCCCAACCGGATGCGACTACTGTCCGCTGCGAGGTGGTTGATACCGGTCCGGGAATCTCCAAGGAAGAACAGCAAAAGCTTTTTCAAAAATTCCACAGAGTTGAAACCAATGTTGGAAAAACTACAGGAACCGGTTTAGGGCTTTATATTTCAAGACTTTTGGTGGAGAAATTTAACGGTAAAATTGGCGTTGATTCCGAAGCTGGTAAAGGAAGTATCTTTTGGTTTGAATTATCCTTGGCAGAATAGCAATTAATTATCCTCTTGCTCTGGTGACTACGAAGATTAATCCGATTAAGGCTACAAGTGCGATGAGTGCCGCAATGCCCGCGCGCCTTAAGGCAAGGAAAAGTTTGTCTCTTGTGGATTGAGGTTGTTGCTCTTGTTCCTGTTCGCCTTCTTGTGTTTGTTCTTCACCCTGTTTTGTTTCCTCGCCGGGTGTAGGAGTTGCTGTAGTCGGTCTATCCAAGAAAGTTACCGGTGAAACATTTCCCCGCATTACCACCCTACCAGTCGGAGTAGCCCCAATTTGGCTTTCAATGGTCACAAATAAACTATTGAAAGGTTTAGCGATTCTGACGGTAGACTTTCCGTAACCGAGCAATCCCAGAAAAACCGTGCTAGTTCCGTCCGTGGGTTGAGCCCAGAGGGCATAATTAATAAGCCCGAATTCTCCCGGATAAATTAGATCTCTACAGCTTACTAATATCGTATAAGCCAAATCCTCCATTAGCAAAGATGCAGCGAAGCAACGCGAATCCGTTCCTTGAGTGCTTCTCAGCTCAACAGTTCCATCCGAAGCCAAAACTTTATTTTTAAAAAGAAAAAGAAGAGTGGTGGAAGCTAAAATAACTAAAATAATTTGTATTTTTTTCATAAATACCGTTTCCTAAGTCAATTGTACTCGAAGTTAAAATAAAAAGACAAGATTAATGACATCCTCCCCGCCTTAAAAGGCGGGGTTTCCCTAAGGAGGATGACATATAAAAGTTCAATTCATCCACGGGCTGAAGCCCGTGGTCTTCTTGAAATTTTCTATAATATTATGGTAGTGCTAATTTAACCCGAACAAGGGATAATAGTATGGTAACATTGTTCAAGTTAATTTTTTACAGTTTGAAAAAGAGAACGATTTTACTTAAGATTAAGTGAGTTAAATATGGATAACACACAACCGCCCACTGACCAACAGGTACAACCAGCTGTTGATAAAAACCAACAAGTAATTTTGATAGTCGAAGACGACCCGGTTCTTTTAAAGATGTACACCGAGAAATTTACTTTTGAGGGGTTTAAAGTCCTCAACGCAAAAGACGGGGAAGAAGCTTTAGACGTCTCTTTGAAAAATCAGGTGGATATTATTCTCTTGGACATCATGTTGCCCCGAATGTCCGGCACTGATTTTTTGGAACACTTGAGACAAAATGCCAAGGGAGTAAATATCCCGGTTGTTGCCCTCACCAACCTGGCGGAAGAGGAGGAAAGACAAAGGGCCTTAAAACTCGGTGTAAAGGAATATTTGGTTAAAGCGATGCAAACCCCGGAACAGGTTGTAGAGAAGGTTAAAAAATATCTTGGGAGAGGCAGTTAACTATATAAATACTTCTTATAATCTTCAAGTACCCTTTCGGCAGAAAATTTCGGCGAAATCTCTATAGACTTTTTCATTCTCTTTATCCAATCATAAGGAAGTCCGTCGGCGCCCCTTTTGTAATATAAAGGGAGAATTTCATTTTCAAGAGTATTATAGAAACTCTCGGCTATATTTTTGGGGTCAAGTGTCCAACCTATATCCGTCCAGTCGACTTCATAGGTCCAGCCGTCTATGACAGTGCAATTTAAAACTCCATTGGCAAGAGCCTTCATGCCCGAGGTGCCCGAAGCTTCCAGCGTGCCTTTGGGAGTATTTAGCCAGATATCGCTTCCGGAGACGAGATGGTTGGCCAAAGATATATTATAGTTCGGGACAAAAATTGCGTAACCTGATAGATCTTTAGAAAAAATTTTAATTATATTTTCGATGATGGATTTCGCATTAGGATCAGCGGAGTGAGAGTTTCCCGCGAAAAGAAGTTGAGCCGGACGGTCGGGATTAGAAAGTATCCTTTTTAACCTTTGAATGTCGGAAAATATCGCGGTTGGTTGTTTATATTCAGCCAGTCTTCTTGCCCAAGAGATGATAAGTCTTTTATGATCAAACCCAAATCCTGTGCGTTTTATTACCGAGTCTACCAATTCTTGTTTCTTGACCAAATGCTCACTCCATAATTCCTGATCGGTTAGATCTGGGTGCCGATAATCACTATCCTGCCAGCGGTGAAGGTGTACACCATTGGTTATAGCTATCCAGTTATAGTCAGGCCAATCCCTTCGGGCATATTCGCCATGAACTTTGCTGACGGCAGATTGTTTTGCAGAAGTATTGAGAGCAAAAAGGGTAATGCTAAAAGATTGAGAATCTTGAAGTCCATATTTAATAAGCGATTCGGTTTCCACACCGAGCTTATTGGCAATAGATTTTATCCAATCCTTAACCAACTCCGGCGAGTAAGTAGGATTTCCTGCAGCTATCAGAGTATGGTTGGTATAGACAATTTTTTGTTTAGCTTTCGCCCAGGCCGCTTCAAAAGAAAGGTCTTCCTCTTTCATCAGGATATGGGTTTCTTCGAAAATAAGAAATGCCGATCTTCCTTCGTTTATGTGATATTTTCGCGGTCTGATTCCTAGTGTATTTAATAACATAACTCCACCCACTCCCAGAAGTATTTGTTGTCGCAATTGGCTGTTCATATCTCCGCCATAAAGCTTATTCATGTCATTAATCCACTCGGGAGGATTTCCATCGATGTCTGTTGATAGAAGAAAAACAATCGTTTTATCCGAAAGTCTAAAGTGATAGGATTTTACTTTAACTTCCTGGTTTTCCAAAGGCAGGGTAAAAACTATGGTTTCACCGTTTACAGTCGTCGGTCTTAAAAATGAAGTATCGTGATCAAATTCTGAATCGCGTTTTTCTTCCTTTCCGTCAGCGGTTATATGCTGCATGAACTCCTTACCCTTATAGAGAATTCCTATTCCGACCATTGGGTAATGTTGTAAGGCGGCGGCGTTTAGTATGTCCGCGGCGAGTATACCAAGCCCACCGGAATATATAGGAAGTTCATTATCTAGTGCAAATTCGCTACAAAAATAGGCAACTGGTTCTTCCAGTTCGGGTAGCTTCATATATCTTTCAGCATGACAAATTTTTTTAATCGAAGCAAGAATTGATTCAAATTCGCAACTGTTTGAGGTTTGAGTTGAGAATTTGTTTGTGAGAAAATCAAACTAATGATTAACCCGGATGTGTTTCCCAGAGAGTTTTTAGAGTTTGTGCGCTATGGTGCAATTACTGGTTTTATCGCGGTGACGACTTTAGTAATTAATATTAATCACAAAGCCTTTAATACAATTTTCCGAGAGAAGGCAAGGTCGTTTTGGTGGCTTTTTGTTATTTCAGGAATAATTCCGCTTTTATTATTTCTTTACGCCTTTACGTTGATTTTTGATCACTGGGATTTTTTGAAGTGAGTTCGATGTCAAGATCTACCATCGAAGAACTAATTACAGTTTTTAGGACAATAGCGAGTATTGGATATCTTGCCTTTAGTGTTTTTGTTGTTGAGATATCTTATCGCGGATATAAAAAGTTTTTAAAAGACGACGAGGGAAAAATTAAAAGATATAGGTGGGTATTTAACACTACAGCAATTTTGATAATATTTCTTCTTGTTTTTATCTACACTCTACTTTTTTAGTTTAGTATAGTAATAGTAGATGCTTGCAAAAATTACTTCAGGGGCAGCCGTTGGACTGACCGCAACTTTAATTGAGGTTGAAGTAGACGTTGCCGAACAAGGTCTTCCCAGCCTCACTATCGTAGGATTACCGGATAAGGCAGTGGAAGAAGCAAGAGAGAGGGTGCGCTCAGCTATTAAAAATACCGGGGCTGATTTTCCTCTAACCAGAATAACCGTGAATCTCGCCCCAGCGGATTTACCCAAAGTAGGACCTTCGTACGATCTTCCTATAGCATTAGGGATACTGATTGCCTCGGGACAAATTGCACCGGATGTTTCCGACAGTCTGTTTTTTGGAGAGCTCTCCTTGGATGGAAGTTTGCGTCATACAAACGGTATTTTACCTATGGCTTATCTTGCAAAGGAAAAAAAATATAAAAAAATATTTATTCCTAAAGTTAATGAAAAGGAAGCTTCTATTGTTTCGGAGGTGGATGTTTATGCCGTTGGTTCACTTCTTGAACTAATCCGAATGTTCAACGGCACCAATAAAATTCTTCCTTCGCAAAAATCAAAACTATCAGAACTATTAAGAACGACAGAGGCGGAGTTTGATTTTAGAGAAATTATCGGTCAGGAACAAGCAAAAAGAGCCGCGGAAATCGCAGCGGCGGGTGGTCACAACATTTTTATGAAGGGAACCCCGGGTAGTGGAAAAACTATGCTCGCACGGGCACTGCCTGGGATTTTACCGACATTAACGGAAGACGAAGCATTGGAAGTTACAAAAATATATTCAATTACCGGTAATCTACCGCAGGGGCAATCGATTTTTACTACCCGTCCTTTTAGAAGTCCTCATCATACTACCAGCCGGATAGGTTTAATCGGAGGAGGTACAAATCCTTCCCCCGGCGAAGTGTCTTTAGCCCACCGAGGGGTTTTGTTTTTGGACGAATTCCCAGAGTTTCCAAGGCATGTTCTGGAATCCCTCAGGCAACCGATGGAGGATGGAGTGGTGACGATTTCCCGGGCGAAAGGTTCGGTAACTTATCCTGCACAATTTTTATTAGTTTCCGCCAGCAATCCCTGTCCCTGTGGCTATTATGGTGATTCCAAGCGTGCCTGCAAATGTCTACCTGGAGCCATCTCTCGTTATCAAAAAAGAGTTTCCGGTCCTATTTTAGACAGAATAGATTTGCACGTAGATGTTCCGTCGGTTGAAACTCAAAAATTAGTCGAGAAAGATAAGGATGTGAAGAAAGAATCCTCAAAAATTATCCAAAAAAGAGTACAGAGAGCCCGTGATTTTCAAATAGCAAGATTTAAAGGGACGAAAATTAAATCAAATTCCGAAATGGCGACAAGAGACGTTAAAAGTTATTGCTCCCTTCCCCCCGAGTGTCGCACAATGATGATATCCGCAACGGCTTCAATGAATTTGTCCGCCCGCAGTTATTTTAAAGTCATTAAAATCGCTCGAACTATAGCTGATTTAGCTAACGAAAAACAAATCGTCGTCAACCATTTAGCCGAGGCACTGCAGTATCGACCAAAAGATCCTGATTTTTAGTGCAGTTTAGGCTAAAATAATAATTGTGGAGATGAATAACTTGCCCGTAAGCTTAAACTCTGATCCGTTAGAAATCCGTAAGACGCTTACTTCAAACAAAGAACAATTACCGACAACAGAACCTAAATTTAAAGAGGTAGATAGTCAAACACTCCCTCAACCGTCTCAAGAGATAGCTAAAACTCCTCCACTAAAACGAAAAAGTTTTGCAAAAATTTTAGTAATTCTTCTTGCTTTTATTCTTCTTACCTTCGGAGGGACCTTAGGATATTACTACTTTGCGGTTTATGATCAGGAGCGCTTTGCCCGTGAGGTTTTGGGGTTTTTTAAGGAGATTGAAAATGAAGGAAGCGTTTTGAGTAATCAGACTGTTAAAGACAATTATGATTATCAGGGTGCCGTTGAAATATTAGAAACGCGAAAGGTATTTTTCCAAGAACAAAAGGAAAAAATCTCAAAAATTCGACCTCCATATTTCGGCCCATATAAAAGTTTAATATCTGACTTTTCCGAAGCGTTTGGTATTTTCGTAGAGGCCAGCGATGAATCCAAAGATGCAGCCGAATTCATGTTCAAACTAATTAAACTCAAAAGTAGTCTTGATCCCAAACCCTCTTCTTTTAGTCAACAGACTCCTACAATTGCCGAAATCCAGACCATTTACAATGAGCAAGTTCCGAAAGCAAAAAGAATTGGGGATGAGCTTTTTGCAGAGAATTGGCCAAAATCACTGGAGACAAGTATGGAAGAATTAAAGACATCTTGGACAAAAACAAAAACTGCGTTAGATACGATTCTTATTTATGTAAACTCGTTTGACCCCGGTCAGCCCTTTGAAACTTCTGAACTTAATCAACCCCCCACCGGTCAAGTTGCACTTGCCATCGATCAGGTTGCCAGTTTCGTTAGGCTCCTAGACGATAAAATTAACCAAGCTGATGCAAATAGTATTTTGACGTCTCCCTTTTCGGAGGACATATTAAAGGAAAGAGTTGGAAATAAAGCAGAGAAAATTCAAAAACAAATTGATGAAATTAATAAAAAATATGGAGAGAGCGTGTATTAAAATTATCCCCTCTTTTGTATTCGCTCTATTTTTCTTTGGGCTTGCTTTGGGATTTACTTCGAAGGTTTTTGCTCAGTTACCTCTTCTTCCACCCTCACCACCAAAAGGTCTTGAAATTAATACTCTTTATTATGAGCCGACTGAGGATTATTCGGTTTCGGTTTATTTGGACGGGAAGCTCAAAGAATGGGACTCCTCTATAGATATATTACCCGGAAGGCATACGGTTA
The DNA here is from genome assembly GCA_001793155.1 of Candidatus Woesebacteria bacterium RIFCSPLOWO2_01_FULL_39_61. Classification (GTDB taxonomy): domain Bacteria; phylum Patescibacteriota; class Microgenomatia; order UBA8517; family UBA8517; genus WO2-FULL-39-9. Next base: position 28,063 of record MGHI01000026.1, on the reverse strand, counting down.
AATGCGTAAAAAATGGTTATTTTGATTTTGAAGGAGAAATTGATTATCCCCAAGTGAGCAATTTTCAGTGCAAAATGGCAAAGACGACGCCAATGACTGTCAAGGTAAAAGACACTTTAGGTAATAGAGTGCTAGCGAATGTTTATATCGATGATGAGTCCAAAGGAGGGATGGATGTTGGAACTTTTACGGTTGCTAAAGGCACTCACACTGTAAAGTGCGTAAGTGAGGGTTATGAAGATTTCGTCGCGAGTGTCGAGGCAGCAAAGTACGTAGAAATGAGGCAAGGGACTTTTTACAATGTAGATTGTATTCTGAAACCCTTACCTGGAACTTACATTCCAGGCCCCACTCCAACACCTATTCCGAAACCCAAGAATTTTTGGGGAGGTTTTTTGACGTGGTTGGTTGGTATTTTGAGTGGGATTTTTAAGTAAGTAACTTTCTACACAAAAGGTATAAAGCATGCCTGCGCAGTCAGGGGACTAAGTTTAAGTAAAGTAGCGAATTATCCCCAAAAGCAGTCAAAGAATTCTGTCCATTATCTCCTGAATATTTAGCCATACTTCGGAGTGCCGCTGCAAGTTCGACTTTGTAACAGGCATTTTTTATAAAGCCGTGCCAGTACAATATCATCATCTACTATCAATATTTTTGCCATAAAGCTATATTTATTTTAATAGGTTTTTAAGTGAAAGGCTATACAGAAAGCATAAGATAGAATTTAAACGATGATACTCATTTCAAAGATAATCAATAAGATAAAGAGTTTGGGAAAACCGGCATCTATTGTCTATCCCCTTATCATTATTATTTCGATTCCACTTTTACTGATAATCAACACTTTTTGGAATTTAAGGACTTTTAACCGCGACGTCAATTTTTTAATTCGTCATCAGGCAGTAAGTACGGCAGATACCCTCAAACCAGCAATTTCAAGAAGTATTGCTAATCAGGAAGACTTAACAGCACTTTTATTTAGCAGCGTTGAGGCCAACTCTGAAATTTTAGGAATAACCGTATTTAGCGAGAGCGGAAGCAAACTTAACGTAGTTTCGACAACCGAAAGTTCAAGTAACTTAGAGGATTTAAAAAAATCCGGCCTCAATCACCTCGCACTGGGATTTAATCAGCCGTTTGCGGGGCTAACCTACGATCCGAACATAGGCAAAAATATTTGGAACGTATCGATTCCTTTAGAAGGAATCGAAGGAGAGGGTAACTACCTACTATTTATAAAGCTTAAAACTGACACGGTTGAGGAAATTTTAGGAAGAACTTCAAAAGATTCTTATATCATTTTGGCGATTCTCACCTTGGTCACTTTAGCGCTTCTAATAAACCACTTTATCTTTTACAAAAAGGCAGAAAGAACAAGGGAGTTGGAAGAGCTAGACAGATTGAAAGACGAATTCATTTCCATGGCCGCGCATGAACTTCGTGCTCCTGTTACTGCCCTCGTCGGTTATTTGGAAATGCTTAGTGGTGAAATTTCTCCTTCCGAGAAGGAGAAAATAAAGGACGATCTGGAGATATTGAATGTTTTGATAGGGGATTTGAATAACCTAATCAATGACTTACTTGATGTATCACGCATCGAGCAAGGAAGATTAAAGGTAGAGATTGTAGAAACTAATATAAATGAGATTGTTGGGAATGTTATTAAGCTCTTAATCCCGAGTGCCGCCCAAAAAGGATTGGTGATTAACTTTACACCGATAGACCTTCCACTTATCAAAAGTGACCCTAACCGTATTCGTCAGGTTGTAACAAATTTAGTCTCGAATTCTGCCAAATATACATTGAAAGGACAGATTGATATTGCAGTAAGTCTCAAAGATAAATTTATCGAGGTAATGATAAAAGATACAGGTATCGGGATTCCGGGAGATGAAATCCCAAATCTTTTTACCAAGTTTCACAGAATAAAAGACAAGCAAACGAATGAAGTAAGAGGGACAGGACTTGGGCTTTGGATAACTAAACAAATTGTAGAACTACTCGGCGGAAAAATTTCTGTTGAGTCAATATATGGTACGGGCACGAAATTTACCTTCAGCCTTCCGATTAATACCTAATTCTTCCGGCTTATATAACTAGTTTTGCAGTGGTTGGTTCTGGCTGACTTTCTGATTATCTTCAGTTTTTTGAATTCCGTGCTTTTTTCTTAATGCTTTGAAGGAACTGAGAATTAAAATGATGGTAACACAAAGCACTATTGCCAGTACAAGGACTCTTGCTATAAAACCCCTGCCAGTCTCTTGGGTTAATTGAGCCTCGTTGACGAGCTGGTTTTGCAAATCCGTCTCGGCAGCAACAACCGTAAAATCAAAAACTGAAGATCTTACATACTTTCCTTCACTAGTCCTTGTAGCTGCATAAGCGATATGTTTTTCACCATTCAGCGGTTGGTTAAGTTCATAGACCCAATCACCGTTATCATCGGCTTTTGTCGTTACAACAATGGGTTCGGTTGAATAGATATAAATATAGACATTAGAATTCGCCAATGATTTACCGGCAAATACCAATTTCCCTCCCAAACTCTGAGTGTTGACTTTTTGAGTCTCTTGCACAGCATCCGAAAGTTCCACAATATTTGGGTCAGTCTCTAAATAGTGAACTTCCTCCGGGGGCGGGGGAAGGAACCTTGATTGGTTAGTGTTAAGTTTACTAAAGCAGATAGAGCCTTTTACTCTTTCTTCTTCAGTCGGTTGGGAGGCACCGGAATTTATTTCATTAAATCTAGTTTCACCCAGAGTATCGTTTAAACAACTCCTGACCTGATCGGGAGCCTTATATACCCTTGCTTGTTCGAAAGCTTGTGGATTTACGCCAAAGCACCTGTCTACCTTACCACGGAGATCGTGAGGAACATCTGTATTGCCTGCTCTGACTTTTTCGTAAACTCCGCCCCCCAGGACTGTCCTTAGACACGCATCTGTTCCTTTTGGAATTTTCTCTTCTTTCGTGTAATACGTAATAACGCTATTTTTTACTTCTCCTTTATTACAAACCCCGTATTTTAAATGTTCGGTATAGGTTGGGTTTCTGACGCCTTTGTATATTTCTTTATAGGCAGTCTCGCCCAGAGATTTTATAATGCAGCTTTCAGATTCCAGTGGAGACTTATAAGTTAAGGGTGTTATGGAAACTTGAGTTGATGTTTGGGGAGTTGTCCAGCAAGCACTCACCTTTCCTCCTAAATTATATATTTCATTTTGTTCAAGAGAACCCGTCGGAATAAAGTAGCGTAATCTTTCATAATCGTATGATGAAAGAAGCGATTTTACGCAGGATATTCTTTCAGTTGATTCATAAGCGAATCTGTCGAAATTTTCCTGTTTATAATATGGAAATGTAGATTTACAAGAACATGAATATGAATCCCAATATGCATTTGCTGAACAGCCTGAAGTCGGTTGCGGACAGCTAGTTATATTGGGATTGGGTTTACATAAACACGATGAGGAGTCCCAAAAGTAGTTATATCCACAACCTGTCGCTGGTTGAACACAGCTTGAGGTTGAACCGGATTGATATTCTTTACAGTTGCATGAATAATAGTCCCAATAGTTATTAGCAGCACACCCAGCAGGTGGAGGTACACACGAGGACGTGTAATATTTACACGAACAGGAATATTGATCCCAATAATAGTTATAGCCACATCCGCTCGATGGAGGTGAGCAGTAACTCGTGGATGTTGTGGTGTACGGCCTGCAGGAACAAAAGTAGGAGTCCCAATAACTATTTGTTCCGCAGCCACTACTTGGCGGATAGCAGGTTGAGTATTGGGACCTACACATACAGCTGTACGAATCCCAATAGTTGTTTGTCCCGCATCCTGCGGAAGGAGGAGAACAAGAACTCGTGCCAGAGCTTGATTTACACGAGCAAGTATATGAATCCCAATAAGAGTTAGAACCACACCCAGATGACGGAGGTTGACAGGACGAAGTCGAAGACGAATAATATTTACAATTGCAGGAAGAATAGTCCCAGTAGTAGTTATAACCGCAGCCAGTCGAGGGAGGTGAGCACGTTGAGTAGGATTTACAACTACAACTCCCCGAGTCCCAATAATAATTAGTCCCGCATCCTGATGAAGGAGCAGTACAAGACGAGGTACCTCCACTTCCACTCCCGCTACTTGAGGACACACAAGAGCACGAGGCATAGTCCCAATATTTGTTCGTTTCGCACCCGGTTGACGGTGGACTGCAATAAGATGTGCTGGATTTGCAGGAGCAAGAATTGGAATCCCAGTAATAATTCGTACCACAACCGTTTGAAGGAGGTTGGCAAGTTGAAGTAGTGGGATAGGGTTTACACAAACAGCTAGCTGAATCCCAATAGTAGTTTGTTCCACATCCGCCAGAGGGTTCCTGACAGCTTGACTGACAGCTGCACGTTGAACCGTTCCAATAATAACCACTTCCGCAACCGCCTGATGGTTCGGTACAAGAACCTTCAGCCAGATAATTTTCTATACCCAGGGTTTCGTTAGTTTGCAGATTTGAAGCAAGGGATCTGTTTTGGACAGAAATTGAAGTCAAAAGGGCAAATATTGTTACTAACGTAGAAGCTGAAAGTAATATTATAAAATTTTTCCTCACAGGCAATTTACGAATGTTTGTCTTTAATTATTAGGTATATTTAGCCCAAATGTAAATAGCAACAAGATCCTAAGTGTCTTTCAGCTATTTCTCAGCCTTAAATGTATAATTGGCGGTATGAGGGTACTCGTAGTCGAGGACGAATACAAAATTGCAAATTCGATAAAAAAGGGACTTGAGCAGGAAACTTTTGCTGTCGATGTTGCCTATGAGGGGATCGAGGGATACGATTTGGCTGCAAGCGAAAAATACGATGTAATCGTACTTGATCTTATGCTTCCAGGGATGGAAGGAGTTGAAATTTGTAAGAAATTAAGAGCTGGAAAAAATTATACCCCAATTCTTATGTTGACTGCCAAAGGAGCTCTGCATGACAAAGTTTTAGGATTAAATGCGGGGGCAGATGACTATCTGGTCAAACCTTTCGCCTTCGAAGAACTTTTGGCCAGAATTCGTGCTCTTTCACGAAGACCACAAGAGGTTGTCAATGCTAAACTAGAAGTCTCCGATTTGGAATTGGATAGTATAAATGTTGAAGTGACCCGTGGCCGGAAAAAAATTGATCTTTCAAAGCGTGAATTCGCACTGTTGGAATATTTAATGCGCAATAGCGGTAAAATTATGAGTAAAGATCAGATAATCGCTCATGTTTGGGATTATGACGCGGATATTTTGCCCAATACCGTTGAGGTTTATATCGGTTATTTAAGGAAAAAAATTGACGGCGCTTTTCCTAAAAATAAACCGTTAATACAAACAGTAAGGGGATTCGGATACCGTTTAGGAAATTGACCTAATTGCTCTAATGTCTAATTTCTAACTAATTTCAAAATTTCCCAAATCCCAAAAGGGTAATTGGTGCTTGGGATTTATTTAGGCTAATTAGAAATTAGTAATTAGAAATTTTTAAAACCATGTTTCAAAGTGCTCGCCTTAAATTAACTCTTTGGTACCTTCTTATTATTATGTTAGTAAGCGGGTTTTTTAGCTTGATTGTTTATCGTGGATTTACTAAAGAACTTGGGCGTGGATTTCATATGCAGGCACTTCGAGGTGCTCCTCAACAAAGAATAGTAGTGCAAGAGAGAAACGGTTTTTTTCGAATCTTACCCTTTTTAATATATCCTGAAGAGATTCCGCCTGAGGAATTTGTTGAGATTATAAATCTTGCCAAGCGCCGATTTGCAATGCAACTTGCAATTATAAATGGAGGCGTACTGGTTTTAGCTGGAACGGCAGGTTATTTTTTGGCGGGAAAGACACTTCAACCTATTGAATTGATGGTAGACGAACAGAAGCGATTTGTTGCAGATGCCTCGCATGAATTACGTACGCCCCTAACCTCGATGAAGACGGAATTAGAAGTTGCACTTCGTGATAAAAAACTAACATTAAAAGATGCCAAAAAATTTTTAAAAAGTAATCTTGCAGAAGTTGATAAAATGAAACATTTTTCAGACAACCTTCTGTCTTTATCCCGTTATGAATCAAACGATCATGATTTACTAATGGAAGACGTTGATTTAGCCGAGGCGGCAAGACAAGCGATTGAAAGAAATATGCCCCAAGCAAAGGATAGGGGCATAAAAGTAAAGGAGAATTTGCCGGAAGTAATTGTTAAGGGTAACCCTCAAAGCTTAATTGAACTCATATCAATACTTCTAAATAATGCAATTAAATACAGTCCTAAAGAGAAAACCGAAAGCCCTGAGCTTGTCGAAGGGGAAATAAGTTTAAGTTTAAGAAAAAAGAAAAAATATGCGGTGGTTGAAGTTAAGGATGAAGGAGTTGGGATTGCTGAAAAAGACATTCCCCATATTTTCGATCGATTTTATAGGGTAGATACTTCAAGAAATAAACTTACAGCTGATGGCTATGGCCTCGGTCTCTCAATTGCAAAGTCAATTGTCGATGTTCATAATGGTGAAATTAAAGTTGAAAGTGAAGTAGGAAAAGGTTCAAAGTTTACTGTAGAATTGCCCGCATAGATAAACATCGAAATAGTATTAACTTTTAGTAGATGTTAATTTTTCTCCTTCCATTTTATTCCACACTCTTTTTGGTACTTATAGATAATTCAATACGGGTAATCATATAAATAATTTCAGCGGTGAGGTATAACCAGTCTCCTAATTCTAAATAAGCATGCTTCCGACATGTTTCATTTTTCAAACCATGTCTTTTGTAAGCTTTGTTTCCTTTAACTCTAAGTAAACAATTTCCAATATATGATTAAACCACGAGGCTATCCTTGGCAGAAGTTTACCGTGCCATCTGTCAGATGAAGGTACAAATTCTTTTTGAATTTTTGAAATGCTTAACTCCACTCATTCAAGTATACTCAATTTTCTTGAGCATTACCTTTTAAGCCTTTTCTCAGAATAAGAGTTTATATTGTTTCGTGTTGGGAGGCTTGCCACTCCGAAGCCCGTTGGTAAAAAAGGAATACCCTCCTTCACCAAGGCTACGGAAGGGTCGCCCACTATTTTTAAAAAAGTTTAAGGAGGGCGAAGGGTGGTGAGAAAGATGAGTAAAAGACTTTTAATATCGTTGCTTATTCTTGGCACAGTAATTTCTCTGGCTACATACGGAGTAACAACTTCTATTAGAGCTAACGAGGACGGTTATTCTAATCCCGTAATTTCTCGCTTGGCAGAAACCTTTGATCTGAAAGAGGATGAAGTCGAAGCGGTATTTGATGCCGTTCACGAAGAACGTTGGGAGCAGATGAAAGCAGCAAGGGAGGAAAGGCTAAATGATGCTGTGGAGGACGGAGTAATTAATGAAGTGCAAAAGAACGCACTTTTAGCTAAGTGGGAAGAGATGCAGCAAAAGCACGAACAGGAAAGGGAGGAAATACAAAAGTGGTTTGAAGATCAAGGAATCGATCCGACCGAACTTGCACCCTACGGTGGTTTTGGACACCCCGCTGGCTTTGGCAAAATGGGTATGGGAATGATGCACTAGAGATCCATTACTACTTTAAAAACACCCTCGCGACAAACGCGGGGGTGTTTTTACGTATTGGAGTTGTCTTGAAAATAATGACTCCAAAAACTCACACTTTGCTTAATTAGCTCATAGATTACTGCGTTATCACTACGATGATTCGAATCATCGTAGTGAGTTAACTCAATCCGGATTTTAGGTCTTGTATCTTTCTTCGTCTTTGAAATTTTCTTTTTCCCATCTCGGACCAATTTCCACCTTTACGAGGAAAATCAAGCATATCAGAGATTTCCTGCCAGAAAATTTTCCCAGCGTCCCTTTTTAGAATCTCCTCAACCGCAAGTCTCAATCCTGCGCGGTTACTTTTAAGTAATAGATTAACTTTAGAGATCGTTCCATCGGTTACTCTAATCGTGTTTTTGATTGATGCGTAATCATTTCCTTTAGCAAGAAGCACAGCAATAGCGAGTCTTTTTGAAAGCATTATCTTTTCAGTTGGGGAGAAAAAATTATCAAAAAAGTTATTCAACCTCTTTTTATCTTTTATTCGTAGGAATGTATCCGTAAATAAATCAAATATTTTTTCCCATACCTCTGGCCTGAGCATGAAGCGCGAAACTTGTGTCATATTTCCACTATGATGATTCGAATCAACGAAGTCAAGAACGCTGTGATTTTCGAAGTAATAATCATTCAGGGAAAGCATCTAATAAGTGTTTCCATGCAGTATAAAGGGGAGTAAGTTTTTCTTGGACACCTGGGATAAGGCCTATATCACGATAGTCTCTCTCAATTTTCGCCCTTACGTAATCCTTCTTTCCTTCCCCCATGAGTACAATATAGGGGAAATCGGTCATATGGCTTGCAGAATCGGAAGCAGCTAGAATTTTGGCCTCAAGTGTTTGGGGCTCGATATCTTTATTTCTGTGCGACCTTACACAGTGAGCGACCGCAAGAGTTTTTTCTGGTGAAACCCCAATTTTCGGTAGAAATCTCAAGGATTCTGTTTGAGAATTAATTGCATGATCGGTGTTTTGATCGTACTTATACCTACCAATGTCGTGTAACCAGACTGAAAGTAAAACAACTTCTTCGTCAGCATCGGGAAAATCTTTCAGAATAATCTTTGCCCATCTCTCAACTTCTTTTACGTGTCGTTTGTGGTACTCATAGAGAGGGTCATCACACCTGTCATAAGTTCTTAAAAAATGTTCTTTTGCGAAATCTACACAATTTGCTCCAGACCCAATATACTCTTTTTGTATCATTTAGGCTAGAAGTATAGTATCTGAAAAATTGTTTGACAAATGCAAAACTACTAATCTTCAGCATTTTCTCAGGAGAGATCTTTAAAATTATACCTATCGGGTATAATGAAATTTGTGTTTTTTAACAATCGCTTATTATTCCTCGTAACAGTAGTTCTCATTGTAGTTGGAATATTTATTTACCTGAACAAAGGCAAAAATGTTTCTGAACTCGTAAAACAGCCATCAGATAATCCAGCCCTCAACTTGGAAGACGAGGGTGGATTGGACGAAGAAATTCACCCATTGTCTATTGAAGCGCTTCGTAAAGGAGAATATCCGGGAAGTGATATTTTTGTTGAGCAGACGCTTTCTTCTGGATCAAATTATAAGAGGTACATTACTTCTTACAAATCTGAAGGCCTCAAAATTTACGGCCTTTTAACTGTTCCAAATGGCACAAGCCCAGAAGGTGGTTGGCCTGTGATTATTTTTAACCACGGTTATATTTCACCTTCTATTTATAAGACTACAGAAAAATATATAGCTTATCAGGATGCTTTAGCTCTGGCAGGCTATACTACATTTAAATCTGACTACCGCGGGCACGGAAATTCCGAAGGGAATGCAACCGGCGGTTACGGATCAAACGCGTACACAATTGACGTATTAAATGCAGTTTCTTCAATTAAAAGGTTGAAGAACCCTGAAAACCCTTCGACTCCCGTTGATCGCTCGGGGTTGATCGTCGATGCCGACCGAATAGGTATGTGGGGACATTCTATGGGCGGTTCGATTACGCTAAAGTCCATGGTTACGACAAAGGATATTAAAGCCGGAGTAATTTGGGCGGGGGTCGTCGGCTCGTACCCCGATTTGATTGAGCGGTGGCGAAGAAGATCTGGTCCGACACCAACTATTAGCACAAACAGCCAAAGAGGTAGGTGGAGACGCGAGCTAGTAGATAAATACGGGGACCCAAGTCAAAATCCCCAATTTTGGAATTCAATTTCTGCAAATTCATACCTTTCCGATATTTCCGGTCCTTTGCAGCTTCATCATGGTACTTTGGATGCCTCAGTTCCGATTGAGTTTTCCAGAACGCTGGAAAAACAAATGACAGACGTAAATAAAGCGGTAGAACTTTATGAATATACGGGAGACGATCACAACCTTTCAAAAAATCTTTCACTAGCACTTAGTCGGTCGGTTGACTTTTTTGATCAATATCTTAAATAATTTTTTTCAATTCTTTCTTCAAATCCTGTAGAATTTTTACATGAGAAAAAATTTCCGCGGGTTTGCGGTCACATTTTTAATTGTTATATTTGCTATTTTAGCGATAGGATATTTATTTTTGGAGAAAGATGTTGATAAGCGGTTTGTACAGCCGGTTATAGAAAATATTTCTAAAGTAAATAAAGAACCAACACCTACGCCTTTTGCCTTCCAGGAAATGACAATTCCCTATCTTAGAAGTAAAACGTATTTAAGTTCATTGGGCGAAATGCAAAAAGTTAGAGAGAACCCAAATTATACTTCTTTTCTAACAAGTTATAATTCTGATGGGTTCAAAGTCTACGGGCTTCTGACCAAACCTCGCGGTGAGATGCCAAAAGATGGTTATCCTGCGGTCGTCTTTATCCACGGCTATATCCCCCCCGAAAATTACCAGACGAAGGTTAATTACGCATCCTATGTAGACTACCTTGCTAAGAATGGTTTTGTGATTTTTAAAATTGACCTTAGAGGACACGGGAATTCCGAGGGAGAACCTGGCGGAGGATACTACTCTGGAGATTATGTAATTGATACCCTCAATGCAGTTTCTGCCTTAAGAAATTCGGATTTTGTAAATCCGGACAACATCGGGCTTTGGGGGCATTCAATGGCAGGCAATATAGTCCTGCGAAGCTTCGTTGCTGATCTTAAAATTCCTGCTGTTGTTGTTTGGGCTGGCGCCGGCTTCACCTATAGCGACCTGCAGGAGTATAGGATAGAGGATACGAGTTACCGACCTCCTCCTTCCGATTCTGAAAGAGCCAAAGAAAGACAAAAACTAAGAGATATGTATGGCAATTTTGATCCGAATAATTGGTTTTGGAAACAGGTTCCGGCAACTAATTATCTTGATGGAGTAACCGGGGCTGTTCAATTAAATCATTCCAAAGATGACAATGTCGTAAGTATAGAGTACAGCAGAAATTTAAATAGTATTCTTAACCAGGCAAACATTAGACATGAGTTGAATGAATATGCAGCGGGAGGTCATAACTTAAGCGGAATAACATTTAACCAAGCTATGCAAAAGACTGTTGAGTTTTTTATGAATAATTTGTCTTCTGGTTAGCCTATTTTCTTAATGTGTCCGGCGCTATCCATACATTTCTTTCTGCAACGCTTTGATCTTTGATATAAGTCGTTTGGAAACAAATTTAGGGTATTTTTTAAAAGGTTTGAGTTTGTCTGCCAACCTCTTTGTTTTAGACTTATTTTTGTCGTCTTCTTTATCCTGAAACTCCTGCCATTTTTTGTAGTCACTTTCGGTTAAGTGCAACGTCCCTGTGCAATTTTTACATCTGCAGAAACATTTGTGAGGGCAAGGTTTGCAATTTGTTTTTGGAGGAAGCAGATATGAAATAGTTAACTCATCTTTCTTCTTGATATTTTTTAAAGTAAAGATAATAGTGTGATCTTTATATCTTATTATCCAACAATTGGGGAAGCATGAGTGGTTTATGAGGTGTACGCCGGGTTTTTTTAAATAGGGATAAATGCCCAACTCATCGTTGTAAAACATCAAGTATAATTTTTTCTTTTCTTTATCGAAATCGAAATCTTTTAGATGAACTAATTTGCCCACGTAATCACCGATGAGTGTTCCTTGCTCAATTGGTTTCCTGGCAAAAGCACCCCTTCCTTTATTTTTCGTTTTTTTAATTTCCCAGTAACTTTCCGGTATTAAAAACATATGCCAATTTAACATACATTTTCATTTAAAGTCCTGATTTGTCTTCAAATTAGCTCCGGGACAAAAACATTGAGAACCCATTTTCTTCCCACCAAAGGTGGGTAAGCGCGACTTCTGAATTTATTCTCAAATTGTTATACTTCATTTATGAAATTGCTTTTTCGCGGGGGATTAAACAAGCGCGACCCCGATGGTTGGAAAAAATCTTACTTATACGAATATACAGGAGCCATTAATAAACTGATTGGAATCGGGAAGAAAGTTAGTTTTGTAACAATGGCAAAACCAGACCATTATTATGACCAATATATTGTTCCCCAATTCGGGAATTCGGTAGATATTATCGGAAACGGAATAGAAGATGTTGATTGGAACATGTATGACCTAATCTTTCTTTGTGGTGGCGATACGGTTCCCTTAAAAGAAGGACTTTTAAAAAAGAAATTCAATTTTGATATTCTTAAAAAAGACGCGGTCGTTTTGGCCGACAGTGCAGGAGCGATGCTTATGGCTCCTTACTTTTACGAAACCGAAGACAGAATGGCAATTGACTTTATTGAAGGGATATACCCCGAGACTCAAACAATAGTAATTGTTCATGTCAATAACCCGAAATATTGTAGTGGAGTGCTTATTAGAAAAGTTGGAGACTTTGCAAAAGAAAAAGGATTTAATGTATTGAAGCTTAAAGAAAATGAAACTAAGTTGTTTGATGAGCAAAACGGAAAATTTGTAGATTTTAAATTTGAAGAATTGTTTGACAAGGATTGAGAAACCTTTTCCTTCCCGCCAGAGGCGGGCGGACGAGGACCCTATTCATAAACGACTTTTAACTTATCTCCGTCTTTGATTTGTTTATCCAACGCATTTGGGTCTTCTTTTTCATTAATAAAAAATTTCAGCTTTTGAGAATTGTTAGTACAGAAAGTCTGGCTCGTTCCCGTCGTAAGACAATTCCTTTCCAATTTCATAGGAAGTGTCGCAAAAAAGTCCGCCCAGGTGATACCTATTTTTTTAACGTGGATTTGGCTGGGGTTTGGTTGCGAAATATAAACCTCTTGCGAAAGGTTGCGATATTTTGAATCGGTGAAAATTCGCTTTGTTCCCAAGGTGTATATTTCAAAACTGGCAGTGATATCAACGTTCTGAGGAGTCGGAGTGAAAGACGGAAATTCGGGTGTGGGATTTGGTTTTGGCGTTGAGCTATTACTAGACGAGAAGAAGACGACAGCGATTCCGATCAAAGTTAAAGGAATAAAAAGCCAGATTTTTTTCATATCTTATATTTAAATCTTTTTGCTTCGTTTCTTAAACCAGATAGATTTGAAGTAGGGAAGGGTGAGGGTTGAAAGTAAAAATCCGATTGAGGGGACAATCGCATTAAGCCATGGGTTGGGAATTTGAATAGCGTTTAAATAAAGCCCGATTGATATGTAAGTAAAAACGAAAAGCAAAATTCTTCTTGTATAACTTACCTCCCAATCTTTATCTGCTTCAACCCTTTTATTTCTGGCGTCTATTTTCTCAATTTTTTCCTCCAGCCTTCCTACTCTATCCATAAGTTGATATTATCATTAAGAAATAACATAATTCAAAAAACTAATGATAAATATTGTTGAAAAAGTTTTGGAAGATATTCCGGTTATGTATATTAAATCGGAAACCGGTCCATCAGGAGCTACCGAGGCTTTTAGTAAACTGGAAGCTAAATTGCCAGGTTTAAAAGGAAGAAAGTTTTACGGGTTAATTTTTGGATCGCCTCCGAGTCTCGAATATTGGTCTTCTGTTTCTCTTTTTCCCGACGACAATCCAGGACTTTTAGGTTTTCAAACTTGGACGATTCCTGGTGGAAGGTATGCTCAAACCAAGCTCATGAATTGGAGCCAAAGTTTAGAACAAATACCTGTACTCTTTGATCAGTTAACTCAAAACTACAAAGTTGATAGGGAAAGACCATCGATAGAATTCTATAGGAGTCTGGATGAACTTTTACTTAGGATCTCCATAAGAGAGTAGAAATGTGATTTATGATACACTATTTATAACAGATTTCGAGAAAACTCCGGGCTTATAGCCCGAAGATAAAACGAACTCTGATATGTCTTTCTCTTTAGAAGGGAGACCACGTGCTATTTGCACGGGAAGAATGTCATAGTGAAGAAGTTATACAAATTCACATATAATTTTCTTACCTTTTTTGAATTTCTGGTCGGGCTTTCCGCGATCGTCGGGGGACTTGGGCTTATTGCTACATTCAGACTTGGAATACCCATTGACTGGCTACCGCAATCGCCCTTTCCAACTTATCTCGAACCTGGAATTATTTTAGTAAGCGTAATTGGAAGTACGCATTTTATCGCCTCCATACTTTTATCAAAAAAAGACGCAAACGCAATCCAATGGACTGCCATAGCGGGTTGTACATTACTTATATGGATTTTTGCAGAAATGCATATTGTCCGTCAGATTTCTTGGTTGCAAACAATTTATTTTATGTTTGGTTTAACCTCCGTCAGCCTTTCAGTTGTACTTCTTTCAATAATTATTAAATTGGAAAAACACCGCTCTTAACCTGATGACAAGACGAGGATTCACTCTTCCTGTTATTTTAACTGGATTTCTTCTTTTGATAGTTGGCTTTTTTTATGTCAGAAGCACCAAGCAAGTTGAAAAATCAGATGGAAAGGAAAATGTTGTAAGTGAGTTGCCATTACACGGTAGTAATTCAGACACCCCATCTGAAAAAGCCGATATCCCAGCTGTTAGTATTGTTGCTCAAGGGTTGGAAGTTCCCTGGGGACTTGTCTTTTTACCCGAAAGTGGAATGCTGGTTACGGAAAGAAAAGGCAGAGTTAGATTTATTTCAAAAAACGGGGAATTAAAAGACGATCCTGTTATTACAATTTCTGCTGTAAAGCAAATTGGCGAAGGAGGACTGCATGGAATTGCGCTTCATCCCGACTTTCATGATAACAAATTTGTTTATCTTTACTATACTTATTCGGGATCTGAGGGGAACACTTTAAATCGGGTTGTTCGCTATACCTATGACGGTAATAGTATGCGTGACGAAAAAATAATTGTCGATGCAATTCCGGGTAACTCTAATCATGACGGGGGAAGAATTAAATTCGGTCCGGACAATATGCTCTATATTACGACAGGTGATGCTCAAAACCCGTCTCACGCCCAGGACAAAAATTCTTTAGCCGGAAAAATTTTGCGCGTAACTGACGAGGGTAAGCCTGCACCCGGGAACCCTTTCGGTAATCGGGCTTATACATATGGTCATAGAAACCCCCAAGGAATAGTTTGGGATAAAGACGGAAATTTATGGGAGACCGAACATGGTCCTTCGGGATTCGAAACTGGCAACGATGAATTCAACAAGATTGAAATTGGGAAAAATTATGGCTGGCCGGAAATTCGAGGTAAACAAACAAAAGAAGGTATGATTGCTCCAATTATAGAATCGGGTCGTGCCGATACCTGGGCTCCCGCAGGGATTTCATACCTGAACGATAGTTTTTATTTCGCAGGCCTAAGGGGGCAAGCCTTATATGAAGTAGAGAATGCAATTAATTCCCCTAAATTAGTAACACATTTTAAGGGAGAATTTGGAAGGTTGAGGGAAGTAATAATAGGTTCGGACGGTATGCTTTATATAACAACCAGTAATCGCGACGGGCGCGGAATACCAAAATCAGGAGACGATAAAATCCTTCGAATTAACCCCGAGAAATTGTAGCCTTAAGTATTTTTGGAAATGACTTCTTAGAAGAAAAAAACTTGTATGTTACAATAGCTTTCAGCTTTTTCTCATAAAATTTAGTTAAGATGATACCTGGACGAGCTTTGCGGATCACAGTTAGATAGCATGAAATGCATCTAACGTGATTTAAGTTAAGTGCTCTTGAAAAGAGCTACTTAACTGGAGGGGGTGAAGTACATGGAAGAAGAGCAAAAGATAGAAGACGAAAAGAAAGAACAAGTTGGATCTAATAAAAGTTCCTATTTGATGCTCGTGGGAGGATTAATTTTGGCAGTCGCCCTTGTGGGCGGCGCAATTTTAGCAAGTCGCAGGGGGAGTAAAACTCCAGAGACTCTTCCTGCACAAACTGAAGTAAGTACTAACTCTACTCAAAATAGGATTGTGACAAGTACTCCGACACCGCGACCAACCAGTCAGCCGGTTGAAGGAACTTCGACAGACTCTAAGGTTGTGACAATAGAAATGCAAGCGGGTAGTTTTTACTTTAATCCTAAAGAAATCCGTGTTAAAAAAGGACAAACGGTTAAGATAAATTTAAAAGCAATGGACGCGATGCACAATTTTAATATCGATGAATTGGGAGTAAAAAGTCCTACGTTAAACGCAGGAGAAACAACAACTATCGATTTTGTCGCCAATAAACTCGGAGAGTTTGAATATTATTGTTTAATAGGACAACACAGAAAGCTGGGACAGGTCGGAACGCTTATCGTTGAATAAGAAGTGAAGCCTCCCCAGACACAGAGGTCTGAGGCATTTTTTTAAGATACGCCTTCGGCGAGGCTTCTAGCCCAGGTTCATTCATCCCTAGTCCTATGGACTAGGGAATTCTGAAACTAGTCTTAAATCAAGTACATCTGACGCTGGGGAGTGCAAGCTCCCCAGTTTTTTTGTGGGATAAATAATAACCAATTAAGCTGAATTTTTCCTGAAAATGATGCGAACTTGTTACCTTCAAGTATAATTTGGGGATGATGAAAAGATTATTAGTATTTTCTGTTGCCGCAGCAATCCTTATTACTGGAGGCGTATTTTTCTGGACAAACAGGCCGAGTCCAGCTATTGAGACAAAATTTGTTACGGATGTCAGGAAAGAAATAACTCCGACTATTGGAGAACTCCAGGATTCAGGTAACGCTCAAAGCTCAGCTGGAATAAAAAAACCGGGAAATTCGGCGCTTGTAACTAATCCCCGTCATATCTATCAGACTTTCAATAACTGCGGACCGGCGACTTTATCGATGGTTTTAGGCTGGTACGGAAGAAACGTTTCACAATCCGAGCTGGCAGATAAAATGCGGCCTTACCAAAACCAAAAAGGAGACAATGACGATAAGACGATTTTCACTTACGAATTTGTGGACTGGGTGAAAGAATATGGGTTTGAAGCAACTGGACGGGTTAACGGGGATATAGAACTTCTGAAAAAATTTACCACCAATGGAATTCCTGTTGTAGTAAAAACCTGGCTGCACGTTAATGAGGATATAGGACATTTCAGGATTGTGAGAGGATTTGATGAATCAAAGAAAGTAATTATTCAAGATGATTCCTACGAAGGACCTAATATGAAATTTTCATATTATGACTTTTTATCGCTCTGGCAACCTTTTAATTATGCTTACATCATTGTTTATAAGCAGGAACAGGAAAGTTTAGTCGAAGCAATATTAGGTTCAGAGATAGATGAAAAAGTTGCTTGGGAGAATGCACTAGAGCGAGCTGAAAGGGAAAGTCAACTTTCCCAAGATAGTGTTTATCCCTGGTTTAATATGTCCACTGCTTACTATCACCTTGAGGATTACCAAAATTCAGTCACAGCTTTTGAAAAGGTTGAAGATCGTCTGCCAAAACGGATGCTTTGGTACCAGATAGAACCTATTCAATCTTATCAAAAGCTGGGAAAATACGATCGAGTATTTACGATTATCGCAAAAGTTTTGGAAAATGGAAACAGAGCTTATTCCGAACTTTACCAAATAAGAGGAGAAATATATTTAGATCAAGGGAAAAAAGATTTGGCAAAAAATGAATTTGAGCAAGCTCTAGCCTACAACAAATATTTTAAAAAGGCTCAAGTATCTCTTGAGAACATTTCAAATAACTGAAGATCTTAAGCAAGTTCGTATCCGCCGTTTTTTACAATATTTTTAACTTTCTCTTCGTCTTTATCGTCCGTTAATTCAACTTCCAAAAGTTCCTTTGCATAGTTGCATGACGCCTTTATATTTTGGTCTTCCAAATCCAGCTCGATCATTTTTGCGCAGGCATCGCAATCCATTCCTTTAACCTTGTAAGTCTTTTTTGTCATATCAAATTACCTCAAAATATCCCGTATACATCCCCATACTGCAGGTATAGGTTAGTCTGCCTCTTTTCGTTGGTGTGAATTCGACCGTTGAAACTCCGGTTTGGGGTAGAACTTTTGAGATATTATATTCCGGAATCGTGAATGAGCGGGCACAGCTGCTTACATTCTGGGAAACGAGGGTAAGAGAAACAGGTACTCCCGCTTTTAAGGTTTGAATATTTGACTGATAACCCCCGCTTGTAACCTTAATTTCGACCTCTTGCTTCCCGGATGCAGATACCCCTGCCACGAGTTTGGAATTTTTTGAATACAAATTTCCGGTTGCTGCGGCGTAGTAATTTTGTAGGGTGTGAACGGAGCCCCGAAGTATTTGGCCGGTATTAATCGAAATTACTCCGAGAATAAAAATAGCTAAAGCGGCAAGATATTTAAGTGAATTTCTTTTTAATATTTCCCCCGAGGCGATTCCGAGCGCAAAAAATACCGGTGATGTTCCTATTACAAATGCCGCCAGAATTAATCCACCGTATAGCGCACTTCCGGAAGCAACAGAAAGAAGTATCATTGCTTGTGTGACCCCGCAGGGTATAAGCACGGTTAAAAATCCCAGGGTTGAAGACGAAAACAAGCCCGAATCCAAGCTTTTTGAACGAACAATTCTGAAAATCGCCTTAGGTGGGGTTAATGTGAAGTATCTGAATAAGGGATGAATATTAAGGAGTTTTCCTACTGTAGCCAGCATAAAAAGACCAGCAAAGATTTGCATGAGACCCTGAATTTTGGGAGAAATAACCAGAGTGGAACCTAAAGCTCCTAAAATTATTCCCAGGATTGAGTAAGCTACAAGTTTCGAGGAAAGAAAAACAATAACCGCGTTTTTTTGGTTATCTTTTTGCTGATTCGAAAGACTTGATGCAAGCAATCCCCCCTGAATTGCAAAGCAGGAAACTCCACCTGTGGTTAAACCCGTTATAAATGCCAACCAAACTTGATTCATGTTTAATTTACCTCTTAATGATTGGTATAGCATACCAAATTTTTAGAATAAAAAGTAGATTTTTTATTAAAGACGATATAGGAGATTGACAGCCGGAATAAAAGTTGTATGATAGTCATATCCCCCCACGGGGGATGTAGAAAATTATGAACACACGTTTATATACGAAGGAACCAACTAAAAATAAAATTCTTCACCGACTTGTGATTGCAAAAGGTCACCTGGAGAAAATAATCGAGATGGTCGCTGATGATAAGTATTGCATTGATGTTATACATCAATCCCAAGCAGTCCAGTCGGCATTAAAGAAAGTTGACGAGTTGGTACTTGATGGTCATCTGCGGGGTTGTGTCTTGGCTGAAATTAAAAAAGATGGGGGTAAAAACAATAGGTTAGTAAATGAAATACTGGATGTTTTTAACAAATCGGAAAGTTAAACCATGAAACCTTTAATTATTACTATCGGAGTAACGATATTGCTTATTTTTGGTTTTATTTTTTTGCAAGGGAAAGATAACACTCAAGTTGAAAGCTCCCAAGATTCTCAAATCCTGGGAGACGCGGTAGGGATCGAGGTCAATCCGGGTAATTATGACTTGGGAAATGTACCTATAAACGGAGGTCTTGTAACCAAAGAATACGAGATAAAAAATACTACCGATAAGACGTTGATAATAAAGAAAATTACCACCTCTTGTATGTGTACAAAAGCTTCATTTGAAATTGGAGGCGAGGCTACTAAATTTTTCGGAATGGAGGGACACGGTGATAAAAACCCCTCTGTAAATGTTGAAATCGGCGCCGGGGCAACAGGGAAGACTATTGTTCGTTTTGATCCTGCAGCACATGGTCCACAGGGAGCAGGTCCTGTTGACAGATCAGTTTTTTTAACATTTAGTGATCCAGCAGGGATAAAAGAGCTTAAATTTAATGGTGTGGTTGTTAAATGAGAAAGACAATTATTATAGCGAACAAAGTTCGATATGTCGCAACTTTAAGTTGCGTCATAACTTTTATAATCGTTATAAATGTTATATTTTTTGGATTTCCCAGGGTAATCCAAGCACACTGTCCACTCTGTGTTGCGGGAGCCGCGGCGGGGATAACTTTGACTCGTTGGGTCGGAGTGGACGATTCCATCACCGGAATTTGGATTGGAGCGCTTTTGGGAGCAAGCGCGTTTTGGCTATTAAGATACTTAGGACAAAAAAATAAGATTTTCTTTAACCGTTTCGTCGGATTTTTTATATACCTAACTATTTTTGTTGTAACACTTTGGTCTTTCTATCGATTTAATTTAATAATAAGAATGGATAATATCTTTGGCTTGGATAAGCTAACCTTTGGGATGATTTTGGGGTCTGCGGTTTTTTATTTGGTGGACATCGGAAACATATTTATAAAAAGAAAAAACGGTAAATCTCTTTTCCCCTACCAGTCTATGGCATTTAGTTTGGGATCTGTAACTCTAGCAAGTATCGGAGTATATATTCTCATAAATTATTATATTTAAATTTTAAAGATTTGGGATAAACCTATGGTTTTATCAAAAGTTAGAATTAAAACTTACAAAAAATTTGTCAAGAAAAATAGAGAGATCTTTACACTCGGGATTTTTCTGATGCTTCTTTCTATCGGCTTTTGGTTGGGGAAAAACGCAGGGGAGTTGAGTTTCCCCTGGACAGAGGTGAAATCAGTGAGAGTTTCAAAAGAAGAAGAAATATCAGCCAAAGATCTTAAAAGTGAACTTGATGCAAAGACAAGCCAGGGGGCAAATCCGATTTTAATTAATGTTCACACCCCTTACGAAGGGGAGATTGAAAAGACCGATTTATTCATTGACTACGACTTAATGGTTGCCAACAGCGATAAGCTTCCAAAAGATAAGGAAACACCCATTATTCTTTATTGTAAAACAGGAAGAATGAGCGCTGAGGCTCTGGCGACATTGAAGAGTACGGGCTATAAAAATATACGCCACCTCGAGGGCGGTATGGATGAGTGGACAATACAAAACTATGCACTTTTGGATTTAACAAAGCTACCCGAGACGGTTTTACCGCAAGAAGGATTTGAGCTTCCGATCTCTTGGGGAGATATAGCTCCGAAATTAGTTGAGTTAGGTGCAATTGATAAACTGAAATTTGAGAAAGCTGTTGCAATGGGAGATTCCGAAAAACAAGTCTTTGCCGGTAATAGCGATCAAATGATCAGTATAAATAGTAAGAATGGTCAATTCGTCGTCGACCTTTTATGGGCCTTGGGGCTTGCGCAGAAAAGTTTAGTTTACGAGATTGGACCGATGGGCAAGGAGAATAAAGCAAAAGTCGGAAATTTTGCATCGACAGGGGGTTGGACTCTGGCGCGCGGGAATGCGATGGACCATTACAATAAGCACGATATCGTTTCCCTTACCTCGGAGCAGCAGAAGAAAGTTATGGAAATAGCGGAAAATGTTTATAGACCATGTTGTGGAAATCACACTGCCTTTCCCGATTGTAATCACGGCATGGCAGCCCTCGCCGCAATCGAGTTAATGGTTTCTAAGGGAATATCAGATGAGGAAATTTACAAAAATGTATTGAAGTTGAACTCTTTTTGGTTTCCCCAAAATTATTTAACAATCGCAACATACTTTGCCCGACAGGGAATAAACTGGGATAAAGTCGATGCAAAACTGGTCTTAAGCTCGGAGTATTCTTCAGGTCAGGGCGCCGCAAAATTAAATCAGAAAGTCGGCCCATTACCATATGGAGGTAAGAGCGGAGGGAGTTGCGGAGCATAACCTTAACTCTACCTTTCTTTTCCCAAAAGAAAGGTAGACAAAGAAAAAATAAATCAGATGTAAATTCCTTTTTCAAAGGACAGCAGATTTCTCTGAAATTGTAAAATTAATAGTCGTTTTAGATCTTTAAGATTTTATAGCAGATCTCGAGAAAACTCTGGGCAATTGACCCAGAGATGAATCGAACTCTGATATGTCATTCTCTTTTGGAAGAGAAACCCCGCACATAAGTAGCGGGGAGAATGTCATAAAAAAGGAGGGGGTGAGAATAATGAAAATAAGAGAAAGTGTTCTGGCAAATTCTTTGGCCTTGACAATGGGAGTGGTTTATTTCACCTGCGCGATTCTGATCGGGATTTTCCCGGAAGTTTCAAAAACAGTTGCCATTAGTTGGTTTCACGGAATGGATTTGGGGAAAATTTGGACAGGAGCTGCCAGAGGCAATTTTACACTCGGACTTATAACTACCGTTGCCGGGAGCTGGCTGGTGGGATATTTATTTGCCTTTCTATACAATAAGATGAATAAGACAGGGAGGTGATATGTATGATGGGTCATATATTTGACGGTGGTTATTACGGAAATTGGGATTCTATGCCCGAATCAATGAGACAAATGATGCAAAAGTATTACCAAAATGTAAGCTCGTATTGGCCGTTTTTGGGCCTGATGCGGTTTATCACTTGGATACTAATTGTGATGCTACTCGTTGCACTTATCAGGTATTTTTGGCTAAAAGGCAACAAGGAAAAATAATCCATGGAATTAAATAAGCTACTTGTAACAACATTGGGCGTCGGACTGGTAGGTCTAATCTACTGGTTTTTCTTTGGAAAGAAAGAAGAGGTGGTAAGGGCTTCGAGCGAGATAAATATTATTGTAGATGGAGGGTATAAACCGGCTGCAATTCGATTAAAAAAAGGAATAAAAACCACTCTTAAGATTACACGTAAAGACCCAAATACCTGTTTAGAAGAAATAATTTTACCCGAATTTAAGATTAAAAAGTATTTGCCCTTGAATGAACAAGTCGATATTGAGATAACACCACAGAAGGTTGGAGAAGTCGGCTTTCATTGCGGTATGAATATGTATCATGGAAAAATCATCGTTGAATAAACCAATTCGCAGTAAACTGCGAATCGACCCTTCGAGCGAGTTTGTTCACTCCTCGCCTAAGGCGAGTTTGAATAACTCAAAATTTGTTAAGAAGTCATTCCCCGTCATCGGAATGCACTGTGCTTCATGCGCACGGTTAATTGAAAGGAGTTTACAAAAAACTCCTGGAGTAATTTCGTCCTCTGTCAACTATGCTAGTGAAGAGGCGAGTGTAGAATGTGATCCCAAAGTTAAAGATAAAGATCTGGCAGAAGCCGTAGAAAAAGCCGGTTATAAGGCAGTATTTGTAGATGAAGATAAACAAAAAACGGCTGACGAGGTTAAACAAACTGAAAAGAAAAAAGAATTGGCAGATTTAAAAATTAAGGTAATAGTTTCATCTATTCTTTCCGCATTTATTTTTCTTGGAAGTTTTCCGGAGTGGTTTACATTTATACCCCGATTCTTAACTAACCCGTTTGTCTTACTTATTCTCTCCAGCCCGGTTCAATTTTGGGCGGGTAAAGGATTTTATCAGGCGACTTGGTCGGGTCTTCGGAATAGAACTGCAAGTATGGATACCTTAATTGCCTTTGGAACATCTGCTGCTTATGGATTTTCACTATTAGTGACACTTTTTGGAAGTAATCTTGAAAACCTGGGTTTTCCCAGGGTTATGTATTACGACACGGCTTCCATTATTATCACCCTTATTCTTTTGGGTAGATACCTGGAAGCAAAAGCAAAGGCCCATACGTCCGATGCTATTAAAAAACTCTTAGGTTTACAGGCCAAGACAGCCCGGGTTTTTAGGGATGGAAAGGAAATTGATATCCCGATCGAAGAAGTTATCGATGGTGACAAAATTAGAGTCCGACCGGGAGAAAAAATTCCGGTTGACGGTGAAATTATCGAAGGGTCAAGTTCGATAGATGAATCGATGGTAACCGGCGAATCAATCCCGGTGGATAAAAAAGTTGGAGACAATGTAATCGGAGCAACCATTAATAAAAACGGGTCATTTATATTTCGGGCAACGAAGGTCGGTAAAAATACCATGCTTTCCCAAATTGTAAAAATGGTTTCCGAAGCGCAATCTTCGCGTGCACCAATTCAACGGCTGGCTGACGTAATTTCTTCATATTTTGTGCCTATTATTTTGATGCTTGCGGTAACAACCTTTGTAGTTTGGTATGACCTGGGAACTTTTTCTCAGGCGTTTACGAATATGATTGCGGTTCTTATTATTGCTTGTCCCTGCGCACTCGGGCTTGCAACCCCAACCGCAATTATGGTTGGTACTGGCAGAGGTGCAGAAAAGGGAATCTTAATCAAAGACGCAGAAGCTCTTGAGACGGCTCATAAAGTAAAAACGGTTATTTTTGATAAAACCGGTACCCTAACTCAAGGAGAGCCGTTAGTTACAGATTATAAATTTGACAGCTCAGATAAGAAATATCTAAAGGATGAAGAAATAAAGGGTTTGCTGACCAGCGTGGAGTATCACTCTGAACACCCACTTTCTAAAGCCATAGTTGGCAAATTTGACACGGGTGAAACACAACGGTATATGATGTCGGTTAAAAACTTTAAGGCAATAGAGGGATTTGGGGTAGAAGGAATAGTTCTGGATAAGAAGGTTATCGTAGGAAATAAAAAACTCTTGGATAGTAACAAGATAAATATAAATAAAAATTTGGAAGAAAAGACCAAGAGTTGGACCGAAGATGGAAAAACCTTGGCTTATGTTTCCGTAGACGGGATACATGTAGGAGTTATAGCAATTGCGGACACGCTCAAATCAGGTGTCGCAGAAATGGTTTCGGATCTTAGGAGAAAAGGAATCGAAGTTTGGATGATAACTGGCGATAATGAAACGACGGCAAAAGCGATTGCAAATGAGGCTAGTATAAAAAATATTTTGGCGGAAGTATTGCCGGCGGATAAAGCCGAGAAAGTTAGAGGGTTCAAAAAAAGACCGGGCAGTTTCGTAGCTTTTGTCGGTGACGGCATTAATGATGCCCCCGCATTGGCAAGTGCGGATGTAGGTATTGCCATGGCTACTGGAACGGATGTAGCAATGGAATCAGCCGGAATTACTCTTTTGAATAAGGACCTAAGGATGGTGAATACTGCAATTAATCTCAGCAAAAAAACACTCTCGGTAATAAAACAAAATCTTTTTTGGGCTTTTGGTTACAATGTTATCCTTATACCAGTTGCGATGGGAATTTTATACCCATTTTTTGGACTACTTCTTAATCCGGCTCTTGCCGCTTTCGCTATGGCAGCCAGCTCAATTTCTGTTGTCGGAAATTCTCTTCGCCTGAAAACAATAAAGATATAATCCAGATACCCCGGATTAGAAATGTAACGTGATACACTTAAAGTGAATATGATTAAGTCCTTTTTTCGCTTTATCGCAGAGTATTTCGTTTTTTTTGCGGGACTGCTTTTTATCTTTATCATTGGAGTAATCTATGCCTATCTACGACTTGAGGGACTGATTGTGAATTTGGTATTTCTGCTGATCGCAATCGGCTGGACGATCTTTTTGATTAAGTATTTTTGGGAACTAATGGAGAAAAAAAAGAAAAATGAGTGAAAAGAGAGATAATTTGATACAATTCGCCCATGAGACTCGTTGTACAAAGGGTAAATAAAGCGTCGGTTTCGGTAGGAAGCAAACTTGTAGGAGAGATAAAAAAGGGACTTTTTGTGTTAGTCGGCATAAGAAAAGAAGACACAGAAAAGGTAGCTTTAGAGTTGGCTGATAAATTAGTTAAGCTAAGAATTATGTCTGACCGAAAAGGAAAAATGAATTTAACAGTCAGCGAGATGAATGCGGAATTTTTAGTAGTTTCTCAATTCACGCTTTTGGGTGACGCAACCGGAGGCAATAGACCGTCATTTATACAAGCAGCTGAACCTGAATTTGCAAATAAAATCTATAATCTTTTTATCAACGAGCTCAAAAAAACCGGCACTCAAGTTAGTACTGGTCAATTTGGGGAGTATATGAATATAAATTGCGAGCTTGACGGACCGGTAACGATATTAATTAATAGTAAAGAATGAAAATTTCATGATCCTACCAAAATTTTCGGTAGATTTGAGGTCTATAACAAAAGTATTTCTTTTGGTTATACTTAGTGCGTTTTTTGTTCTGATTTTAGTTTTAGTTTATGTGTTAGGCTTGGTAAGCGGTTATGATATTGGGCAAAATGATACAGAAAAATATTTCCTCTCGCTTGTCAATCAAAAATCGTTAAATCCAACCCCAACGATTACCAGAGAAGTTTTTCCAACTCAAGCGCTCACGCCAAAACCTACAAAACTAAATGTTAGTTGGGGAGGTCCTGAGCTGTGGGAGGCTGTTAATGCAAAACGGGTAGAGCTGGGCGTAAATCCCCTGAAAACAAGAAGCGAATTATGTACAGTTGCTTCGATTCGATTGAATGAACTACTGGAACTTGGGAAATTGGACAATCATGAAGGATTTAGTAATCTGCCTGAAAGGCGTCCTGATTTAAAGTGGATTTTTGATGACTACTCTACGATCGCCGAGTTTTTAGCGGTCGGAGGTAAGACTCCCGAAGAAACGGTTTCGTTGTGGTTAAATGCCTTGGGTCATAGAAAGCTCCTTGACGGTGGCGAGTATGTTTGGGGATGTATTTACGCACAAAATACATTCGCCGTAGCCATAACTGCATTTTAAAACTTCGTCGATAATTTGGTGAATATTACAGACTTCAACCTAGAAGTGAAGGTGTCTATTTAATCAGGTTATTTTCCTTCAAAAATTCGATAAGTTTTTTCCTAGATGTAAATCGACGACCAACGCTTACAAAAAGACGATTGATTTCTGGCCAGTATTTTTTAGGAAGAATTTTTACTAGTTCCCTTTCAGTTTGTTCAGGCATTTTTGTTTTTACCCAACCTAAAAGATTTGAAATTTTATGAACATGAGTATCAACGGCTATTGCCGGTTTTCCAAAAGCTCGATTTAAAACTAAATTTGCCGTTTTTCTACCGACTCCCGGCAGCTTAATTAACTCCTCTAAAGAATCTGGAATTTCACTTTTATATTTATTATTAATCATTTTCGCCAATTTTTTTAAATGAGCAGCTTTGGTTTTGTAAAATCCCACGGGAAATATTGCCTTTCTAATTTCAAGTTGCTCCAATTGCTCCAATTTTTTTATATTTGTGGCCTTTTTAAATAATCTCTCAGAAGCTAAAAGTGTGACTTCGTCTTTAGTACGCGATGACAGAATTGTTGAAACGAGGGTCTTATAGGGGTCCTTTTTGAAAAATTCCAGAGGAACTAACTTGTATTTTCTCCTAAACAGTGAAAATACTTTTTCAAAATCGTAGTTAGCCATATTGAGGTGAATAGTCTAAAGAAAATTTTTGACCAAGAGAAACCGAGTCTGACTCGGTCCTCTTGAGAGTGATTTGTACTTTGCAAGAAGAGAAGTTAAGCGTTTCCAACAATCTTGAACATCTTGGTTCCACAAACTTCACAGATAGCTCTCATGGCTTTCTTTCCGTTTTTCATGGTTACATCTTCTTTATTCTTACCTTCTCTCTTTGCGCGACATTTTACACAGTACATAAATTTGGCTCACCTCCTCTCAGTAGGGCAGAAATTATTTACAGACATCGCATTTCAAAATTAAACTAAAAAGATCGCGATGTATGCTACAGAAATCGCAGACTCATTCAAATTATGAAAGAAATCTATTTTCTGACGTGTCAAATCTTTGAGTTGGCATAATCATAAGTTACGATTTCTTTATATTCAAATAAGCTCAAGCGTTCAAGGCTAAGTATAGCACCAGTTCGGCACCCATTATCAAAGCTGCGATTGTAAGACTTCTCATGATATCTTTCTTAATCCGCTTCAAATAATCAGATTTTGCCGAAATTGCGGCCGTTTTAGCTATCTTAGCTTGAGGAATTCCCTTTTTATCGGCTATTTTAAATTGGCCCTTGACACTAGCTTCAAATCTGTCTTTTGCAGGTTCATTTTTAGTCTGGGGAAGAGTCGGATCCCAACGTATAGTAAACTCATGTTTGGCAGTCGCTTTTTGCTTGCGGGTTCTTCTTTTTTTCATGAATTTAAATCCGAGAACTTGGGTGGTATTTAGAAAATAATTAAGCTACGCTTATTCAAGCTTATATAATACTTTGTCGATAATTATACAACTTTCCGGTAGGTAAGAGTTTCCTGAGTAGGCTGAGATACATCGGTTACACTTCCTAAGCTAAAATAAGTTAGCTTTTAAGGAGGTGAAACCCAATGAGTGTA